>CAMYKC010000007.1 GCA_947258865.1 uncultured Lysobacterales bacterium | reverse complement strand
TGGTGCCGGGAATATATGGCCACTCCGCTATAACCCTTGCGGATAGCGTCGTGGTAATAGACGTGATGCTCAGGCGGGAAGAAGTGCCGGTGCTCCAGCTGCGCATGCTGCGCCTTGGTCTCCTGAATGCAGACCACGTCTGCGTCCTGTCTGTGCATCCAACCGAAAAAGCCTTTGTTGGCAGCAGCCCTGATGCCATTGGCGTTGAGTGTGATTATTCGCATCCCGGTCGTGCTCCGGAGCTGTGTCTGGAATTGCGGGCAAGCATATCAAAAACGCAGCCTGCGATTGCGCAACATTTTTTTCTTCTTGTCTCCATTTTTGGCATACTGGGCTGCAACACGGAATGGATTCTGACATGCAGGACTACAAAAGCCGATTCTTTGAACTGGCCCTGAGAAAAGGAAACCTCAGTTTTGGCAGTTTCACGCTCAAATCCGGGCGGGTCAGCCCGTACTTCTTCAATGCCGGTGGTTTCGACGACGGGGCCTCCCTTTCAGAGCTCGCTTCTTGTTACGCAGACGCGATCCTGGATTCGGAAATCGGGTTCGACATGCTCTTCGGCCCGGCCTATAAAGGCATTCCCCTGGCAGCCGCCACGGCTGTTGCCCTGCATACTTCCCATGGCCGAAACGTCCCTTTTGCCTTCAACCGCAAGGAAGCCAAGGACCACGGCGAAGGGGGGCTCATTGTCGGTGCACGGCTCGCCGGCAGAGTGCTTGTCATCGATGATGTAATCTCAGCCGGCACATCGGTTCGGGAATCCATCGGCATTATCCGCGCTGCAGACGCTGAGCCCGCTGGCATCGCGATCGCGCTGGACCGCCAGGAGCGCGGCTCGGGCGAACTGTCGGCGGCACAGGAAGTCAAACTGGAGTACGGTATGCCATGCACCGCAATCGCCGGTCTGGACGACCTGATCCACTATCTTGAATCGAATGATCGAAACACTATCGACCTCAAAGCCATCGAAAATTATCGAGAACGCTATGGAACCCAAAGTTGAGACATCAATGAAAAAATCCCTATTTATCTGTCTGCTCACCGTTGCGGCGCTCATGGTCAGCACCATCGGCACCGCGAAAGTCTACCGCTGGGTCGACGAGGATGGCGAAGTGCACTACAGTGAAACACTGCCTCCAAATTTCGAGGACAAGGGGCACGACGTGCTCAATGAGCGCGGCATTGTCACTGACGAGGACCAGCTCCTGACGCCACCACCACCGGAAGAAAAACCGGACGACGAGCAGTTGAAAGAACTTCCGCGTGATTCCTCCGGTATGCGCCGCCCCACTCAACTCTACTCGGATGCCGAACTGCAGCGCCGGATGGACAATTTCCTGTTGTTGCGATACGACTCGGAACAGGAAATCATTGATGCGATGGACGTCGAAATCAAGCAGCTCAACTATGACCGCCGTTTACTCGAGGGTTCAAGGAATAGCATGAATAATGCCTACCGCGGACAGATCAGGGTGGCGGCCAACCGGCAAAGAACCGGTAAGGAGGTAGCCGAGGATTCCATACGGCAGATCGACGACCTGCAGGCCAAGCTGGCCGAAAACGCGAGCTCCCTCAACGGGCTCGAACAAAGGGAAATTGAAATTCGATCAGAGTTCCAAAAGCAACTGGATCGATACCGCTACCTTATTGAAACGTGGGAAGAGGAATCCGCGGGTTAAAAAGTGTATACCCGCTGCACAGCCTGTCATACCGTCCACCCTGTCAATGCCGCCCTGTTGGCCCGCAGCGGCGGCAAATACCGTTGCGGCAAATGCAATAAGGCAGGTAACGCGCTGGAATCGCTTTTTGACGAGTGGCCTGAACCGGGTGACCGGCCGACTGTCCCCGGCGCACTGCCTGTTCTCGGCGCGTCCATTGACCTGGAGCAAGCCGCGCAGTCCCGGCAGACGCCTGATGAAGCCGATCCCAGCAGTGAAGAAGGGATTGAAGCACCCGATGCCGGGTCATCAGGAAGCAAACTGTTACGCGCTTTCTGGATCGTGGCCGCTCTCGTCATTGCGGGCTTTGCTGTGATCGAGCTTGCGGATTTTTACGAGAAACCCCTGCTCGATCAATCCGGTATGGAAACGGCGATCATCCGTCTGGGCCTCAAGGAAGCGCCTCCGTCAGAGCCTTTCAGGGACCTGGATCAAATACACCTGGTGAGCCGTGAGCTCAGAAGCCATCCGACACAGCCGGATCGGCTCCGCCTGAGCGCAACTATCGTCAACCGGGCAAAGAAAATCCAGTCATTCCCCAGTTTGGAAATCATCCTGTTCGACGCAGCCGGCCAGCCGCTTAACCGCCAGCGATTTGAGCCTTCCGATTATCTTGCCGAAGGCACCTTGCCAGGTGCAGGCATGGCTCCGCAGGCTTACCTGCCCCTGACGCTGGATCTCGAGGACCCAGGCCTGCAGGCTGTCGGCTTTGAATTGGAATTTCATTGAGCACGCCACCTCCGATCTGAGATTTCCGAAAATTCCCAGCGCACTTTTGCCCCCTGTTGTGATAGGGTTACAGGCTCGAGCACCGCAATAAATTTTTGGGCAAAACACACCCCCATGATCACGGAAACAACGCAAGAGTCTGCCATAGAAGCGGATCATCCAATCACCCTGAGACAGAACGTACAAGACGCCATCCGGCGCTACCTGGAAGACATGGGGCATTCGCAACCCGAATGCCTCTACCGCACGCTGATGGCGGAAGTAGAGCCCCCGCTTATCGAGGAAGTTCTGCGCTTTACGCAGGGTAACCAGTCCAGGACCGCCAAAATTCTGGGCATGACTCGGAATACACTTCGCGCCAAGCTTAACCGTTACGACATTCCGGTGACGAACGGTAAATACTGACGGGAAATCATGACCAATCAAGTTGACTCTCCGCGCGCACTAGCGTTAATCAGCGTTTCGGACAAGACGGGCATCATTGAATTTGCAAAAAACCTGAGCGGCATGGGTTACGGCCTGCTGAGCACCGGTGGCACCGCAAAAGCCCTGGCGGATGCCGGCCTGCCGGTTACCGAAGTCTCTGAATTTACGGGTTCACCAGAGATCATGGGCGGGCGGGTAAAAACCCTGCATCCGCGAATTCATGGTGGCCTTCTCGGACGCAGGGGTGAAGATGAAGCAGTGATGAGCGAACAGGATATTCCGCGGATCGGCATCGCCGTCATCAACCTTTACCCTTTTGAGGAAGTAACCCGAAATCCGGACTGTAACTTTGAAGACGCCATTGAAAACATCGATATCGGCGGGCCGGCCATGGTTCGATCCGCGGCCAAGAATTTTGATGCAGTAGCCATTGTGAGCAGCCCGGATCAGTACGCCATGGTGCTGGACAAGCTGGAAGCCGGAAACGGAACACTGGATCGCGAGACCCGCTTTGAACTGTCTGTCGCCGCATTTAACCGGGTGGCCCAATACGACGACGCGATCAGCAATTACCTCTCTTCACGCTCCAGTGACGGCTCCAGTGAAGTCTTCCCGAGACAGATCAATCCCTGCTTCGTGAAGGTAGCCAACCTGCGTTATGGTGAGAATCCACATCAACAGGCTGCCTGGTACCGTGACCCTTTCCCGGCTGAAGGCAGCCTGGCAACTGCCCGGCAGCACCAGGGCAAGGAGCTTTCATACAACAACATTGCTGACGCCGACGCAGCCTGGGAATGTGTGCGCCAGTTCGACGATCCAGCCTGTGCGATTATCAAGCACGCCAATCCCTGTGGCGCTGCGATCGCTGACAGCCCCGCCGTTGCCTACGATCTCGCCTTTGCCACCGACAGCACATCCGCATTCGGAGGTATCATTGCTTTCAACCGTGAACTGGATTCGGCGACCGCGGCTGAAATCATCAAGCGCCAGTTCGTAGAAGTACTCATTGCCCCGTCTTATGAAGACCGGGCCCTGGCTATTCTTCAGACGAAGAAAAATGTCCGCGTTCTCGAGATTCCATCGGCCAGGCCGATGGCGCAACAAGAGGGCAAGCGCATCGGCAGCGGAATGTTGGTCCAGACATCTGACCTCAAGCCGCTATCACGGCAAGATTGCCGGGTGGTTTCACAACTACAGCCGGATGAACGACAGTGGCGCGACCTGATGTTCGCCTGGAAGGTAGCCCGCATGGTGAAATCAAACGCCATCGTGTATGCGGCCGGTGGCCGCACTGTTGGTGTCGGCGCAGGTCAAATGAGCCGGATAGATTCGGCGCGTATCGGGTGCTGGAAGGCCGAGGATGCCGGCTTACCGATTAAAGGCTCCGTCATGGCTTCCGATGCTTTCTTTCCTTTCAGAGATGGCATCGATACCGCCGCCGAAGCCGGCGTCTCAGCCGTGATTCAGCCGGGCGGTTCCCTGCGGGATGAAGAGGTTATCGCCGCGGCGGACGAAAATGGCATGGCCATGGTTTTTACCGGAATCCGGCATTTCAGGCATTGATATGAAGGTAATGATAGTAGGCGGCGGCGGCCGGGAACATGCGCTGGCCTGGCGAGCAGTTCAATCGGGAAAGGTTGAAAAGGTCTTCGTGGCGCCGGGTAACGCCGGTACCGCCAGCGAACCAGGGGTTGAAAACATAGCCCTATCCGCAAACGATCTGGATGGCCTGCTTGGGTTCGCCCGCGAACAGGGCGTCGGCCTGACCATCGCCGGTCCGGAAGATCCTTTGGTCAATGGCATCGTCGACCGGTTCAGCGAGGCCGGCCTGGCCTGTTTCGGGCCCTCTGCCGCGGCGGCGAAACTGGAAGGTTCGAAGTCTTTTGCGAAAGACTTCATGTCGCGGCACGGCATCCCGACAGCTGCATATGGCAAGTTCACCGAGGTCACCCCGGCAATCAGGTTCATCAGGAAAATGGGCGCGCCTATCGTCGTCAAGGCCGACGGGCTGGCAGCGGGTAAGGGGGTCATCATTGCCCGCACCACGACCGATGCTGAAACCGCCGTGCTGGACATGCTTGCGGGCAATGCCTTCGGCGAGGCGGGGCACAGCGTGGTCATCGAAGAGTTTCTGGAAGGCGAGGAGGCAAGCTTCATCGTGATCGCCGATGGAAAAAATATACTCCCTCTGGCAACTTCCCAGGACCACAAAGCCGTGGGCGATGGAGACACCGGCCCCAACACCGGCGGAATGGGTGCTTACTCCCCGGCCCCGGTCATCGATGAAGCAATGCACCACCGTGTGATGGCCGAAGTTATCCGGCCCACCATCGATGGGATGGCTGCAGACGGCACGCCTTTCACCGGATTTCTTTATGCCGGCTTGATGATTTCCCCCGATGGCGACCCTCGGGTGCTGGAATTCAATGTCCGTTTCGGCGATCCGGAAACCCAGCCCATCTTGATGCGACTGCAGTCTGACTTGTCCGAACTTTGCCTGTCCGCCGTCGAAGGCCGCCTCGATAGCCAACAGGCGATCTGGGATTCGCGCGCCTGCCTGGGGATCGTTATGGCGGCCGGGGGATATCCCGGCAGTTACGGTAAAGGGCACCGCATAAACGGGCTGGACAGCGCTTTTCCTGATCACGTGAAAGTATTTCACGCGGGGACGGCGTTGAACGATCATGGTGTCGTGACATCCGGCGGGCGTGTGCTGTGTATCTGCGCTCTTGGCGACAGCGTCACCGAGGCCCAGTGCGAAGCCTACCGGGCGGCCCGGCAGATCGGCTGGGACGGCGCCTTTACGCGCAATGACATCGGCTTTAGGGCGGTGGAACGCGAACGGGGAAACGAGACTCCCTGAATGGACGTCTCCTATCTGCTGGAAGAATTGAATGAAGCACAGCGTAAAGCCGTAACGACACGCGACGGCCATGTGCTCGTCCTTGCGGGTGCGGGCAGCGGAAAAACTCGTGTACTGGTTCACCGCCTGGCCTGGCTGATCCAGGTCGACCACGTTTCTCCGCTGGGTGTGCTGGCGGTTACCTTCACCAACAAGGCGGCCGGAGAAATGCGCGAACGCACCGGGAACCTGCTGCAGGTCTCGACCCGGCCTCTGTGGATAGGCACGTTTCATGGCATCGCGCACAGACTGCTTCGAATGCATTGGCAAGAGGCCGGACTGCCTGAGCAATTCCAGATCCTGGATTCAGAGGATCAGCAACGGTTGATTCGCCGCATCATCCGCGATGAGGGAATGGATGAGGCACATTGGCCCGCACGGCAGGCGCAGTGGTTCATCAATGCACGCAAGGATGAAGGCGAAAGGCCGCAACACATCGAGCATCTCGACCATCCGGTGACCGCAACCTGGGTTCATATCTACCAGCGCTACCAGGATTACTGCAGTCGTGGCGGTCTCGTGGATTTCGCAGAGCTGCTGTTGCGTGCACATGAACTCTGGCTGGAACATCCGCCCCTGCTGGATCATTACAGAAAGCGGCTTCGGCATCTGTTGATTGACGAGTTCCAGGACACGAATGCCATTCAGTATGCCTGGCTGAGAATGCTAGCCGGCAATTCGGGCCGGGTTTTCGTGGTGGGGGATGATGATCAGTCAATCTACGGCTGGCGTGGCGCAAAGGTTGAAAACGTTCAGCATTTCGTTCGCGATTTTCCCGAAGTTCTCACCATTCGGCTGGAACAGAACTATCGTTCTACCGGCAACATTCTCGAAGCAGCCAATGCCCTGATCGCCCACAACCAGGCACGCATGGGCAAGGAATTATGGACCGAGGGCCCGCAAGGTAAACCCATACGACTGTATGCGGCATTCAACGAACAGGACGAAGCGCGCTTTGTCGTGGACCAGATCCGGCAGTGGCTGGACAGCGGCCAACGCGCAGATGGCGCGGCAGTGTTGTACCGCACAACCGCCCAGTCTCGATTGTTCGAGGAATACTTACTGCGGGCCAATATCCCTTACCGGGTTTACGGGGGACAGCGCTTTTTCGAGCGCACGGAGGTCAAGGATGCTTTGGCCTATCTGCGACTGCTGCACAATCCAAATGATGATGCCGCCATGGAGCGCGTTATCAACAAACCCACTCGCGCCATCGGCGAGAAGACGGTCTCTATCATCCGCGTCCAGGCGCGCGAAAGCGGCCTTACCCTGTGGCAATCGGCCCGTGAATGCGTCGCGCAGCGACAATTTGCGACCCGTGCAGGTACAGCTGTTTCGGCATTTATCCAGTTAATCGAAGGCATGCGTGAACGCATGAAGGACTGGACACTTGGGAACCAGATGCAGGGTGTTATCGACGAAAGCAGATTGGTGTCGCATTACGAAAAAGAACCCCAAGAACGAATGGAAACGCGGATTGAGAACCTGCAGGAGTTGGCGAATGCGGCCGATGCGTTCGTCATCCCACAGGAGGACGCGGACGCCGGCCTGACCGAATTGCAGTCCTTCCTGAGCCACGCTGCGCTGGAAGCCGGCGAAACCCAGGGAGAGAGCTGGGACGACTGTGTTCAGTTGATGACACTGCATTCCGCCAAGGGGCTCGAGTTTCCCCTGGTGTTCATCGTAGGAATGGAGGACGGCCTCTTCCCGCACCAGCGCTCCGTCGAAGATGCCGGCGGACGCCTCGAAGAGGAAAGACGGCTGTGCTACGTGGGCATGACGCGCGCCCGTGAACGGTTGTACCTTTGCTACGCTGAAATCCGGCGCATGCACGGCTCCGAAAATTTCTGCCGGCCTTCGCGCTTTATCGATGAGATACCCGCCGGGCTGCTGGAGGAAATCCGGCCCCGCATCTCCAGCAGCAGGCCCTACAAACCTGCCCGTCCGGGCGCAGTATCCGGTTTGACGAGCAATGACTGGCCATTCAAGTTGGGTGAACCCGTGTTACACCCCAAGTTCGGTGAGGGAACCGTCCTGGCGTTCGAGGGTTCCGGTGAGCATACACGGGTACATGTCAATTTCCTGAATGCAGGCGCCAAGTGGCTGGTACTGGCTTACGCCAACCTGCAATCCCGCTGAGTCCTTCCTCTGAATGGGCCGCTCACGCGAAATTCGACTCGATACCCGGCAGGGCCTGCTTGCCGGGCTGAGCTGGCACTGTAAAAATGCGCCGCGCGTGCTCTGTCTGCATGGCTGGCTGGACAATGCCGCGTCATTCATTCCACTGGCGCCGCTGCTGGACCAACTCGACCTGGTGGCAATCGACCTTCCGGGCCATGGTTTTTCGGAACATCGCCACTCGACCACGCGCTACCATTTTATCGATTATTTGTACAACATCGACGCCGCACTGGATGCACTGGGTTGGGAGGACTGCCACTTTCTGGGTCATTCGATGGGTGCAGCGATAGCCGCGATATACGGCGCCGGCGCTCCGGAACGCGTCAGAAGCATCGTGCTGCTGGATTCCATGGGCCCCCTTTCAGCCTCGCCCGACAGCACGGCGGACCGTCTGCGGCGCAGTATGATCAAGCATCGCCTGGGCGCGAGCGAGCCCCGGCGATTCGACTCCATCGATGAAATGGTTCGTGCGCGCCGCAGCGTATCAGAGATTTCAGAGCAGGCTGCCCGTCTGATCTGTTATCGAGCGGCGAAGCAGGAAGGCCGCCGATTTATCTGGCGGAGTGATCCGGCGCTCAACTGGATCTCATCGCTGGTCATGACCGATAAACAGGCGCTGGACTTGCTGCGCCACATCGAGGCGCCTGCATTGACAATGACCGTGACGCCGCATTCTCCGTGGTTCACTCGCGAGAAAGTCGAGGCGCGGAAGGCGGCAATCGCCCATGGCAGGCATGAGACGCTCGAGGGGCACCATCATTTCCACATGGACGAACCCGGGAAAATCGCGGAGACTGTCCAGGCGTTCATACTTGAAAACGATTTGACACCGACAAGAAAATCTCAATGACTGATTCACCTATCAAAACCGATATTCCTGCGAAGGAACGCCTCATATTTGCGCTCGACGTGCCCGACCTCGACCAGGCGCGTCACCTGATCGACGCACTTGGTGATTCTGTGGTGTTTTACAAACTGGGTCTGGAGTTTTTCCTTTCCGGCCATTATTTCGAACTGTCTTCGGAACTGATGAACCGCGGCAAGAAAATATTCGCCGACCTCAAATTGTTCGATATTCCGGCCACGGTGGCTTCCGCTGTCCGGCAGCTTGCTCGCCACGAAGTCAATTTCTGCACGGTACATGGAAACGACAGCATGCTACGCGCCGCCGCCGAAGCCAAGGGCTCCATGCAGATTCTGGCCGTGACGGCTTTGACCAGCCTGGACCAGGGCGACCTCGACGACCTCGGTTTCCAGTGCGATGCGAGAACGCTGGTACTTTCTCGCGCCCGGCGAGCACTGGAAGTTGGCTGCGATGGCGTGGTGTCATCCGGCCTGGAAGTAGCTGCGCTGAGGGATTCAGTCGACCACGCACTGATCACCGTTTGTCCTGGCATTCGCCCGGTCTTTAACGATGAGGTTCCGGCAGGAGACGACCAGCAACGGGTAGTGACGCCAGTCACGGCCATTGCCAGCGGAGCAGACTACATCGTGGTGGGCCGCCCTATCCGCGACGCGGCCGATCCACGCGCCGCAGCGGAAATGATTCAAGAGCAGATTGAAGGGGCTTGCAATACCTAAACTATTGCATTACGATACGTCCGTAACTACATAATAATGAATGAAAACAGCTTGGTGGACTGCATCAATATTTCCAACTAAAAGCTTTTACGATCCTCTCCGGCTCTGCCGGATTTCCGGGCGGGTGTTATTACCAGCCCGGATTTTTTTTGCGCGTTTCCCGTAAAATGAAATGCCTATGTCCCGTGATAGCCCAAATATCGGATTCTTTGCGAAGCTGAAGCTTCAATGGTTTCTCCTTCTCAGATCTGTCCTCCATCTTTGGGTGAAAGCCAATACCCTTCCCCAGCCGTTCGAAGACCTTGAGTTCGATCGCGGCAAGCCGATCTGTTACGTGATCGATTCTTACTCGCTGACCAGCTTGCTTATCCTGGACCGTTCCTGCGAAGAGAAAGGATTACCCCGGCCCTTGTGGCCCTTGCAGACACAGGCCGGTCCTGAACCGCGTTCCTACCTGGCTCTTCGGCGCAAGAAGGGGCTCATCGTGCGGCGCACGGAAGTCCGCAGGCATTCGGAAACACTGAAACGGCTGGTCGAGAATGTCTGTGAAGGGAACGAGGAGGACATTCACCTGGTTCCGGTTACCGTTCTGATCGGCCGGGCGCCCGACAAGGAAACCGGCCTGGCCAAGATTTTCTTCACCGAATCCTGGGATATCGGTGGCCGCTTATGGCGGTTCTTCAATTCCCTGATCAACGGCCGGCATACCATGATTCAGTTCAGCAACTCGATTTCTCTTCGGGAACTGGCAGGTGAAGGGCTCGGCGCATCGCGCAGCCTGCGCAAGGTTTCGCGAATCCTCAGGGTGCATTTTCAACGCGTGCGCAGCGCAGCCATCGGGCCTGATCTCTCTCACAGGCGCATGGTGGTGGATCAGGTCTTGCGCAGCCCTCCCGTCAGGGAAGCCATTGAGAATCAAGCGCGCAAGGAAGAGATCAGTGAACTCAAAGCCTGGAAGCGGGCACGGAATTATGCGTTTGAGATCGCCGCTAATTATTCTTACGCTTTCGTGCGCGTGGCTTCTTTCGCCCTGAAGTGGTTCTGGAACAAAATCTACGACGGCGTTGAGCTCCAGCATTTTCGTAAATTCCAGGAACAGGCGCCTGACTACGAGATCATTTACGTACCGTGCCATCGCAGCCACATCGATTACCTTCTCGTTTCATATTTCGTTTACCACAACGGGCTGGTGCCACCGCACGTCGCAGCCGGGGTCAACCTTAACTTGCCTGGACTGGGACGTTTCCTGAGAAAAGGAGGCGCCTTTTTCCTGCGCCGGAGCTTCCGGTCTCAAAAACTTTATTCAGCGGTATTTCACGAATACCTGGCCCGCATCCTGTCGAACGGAACAGCCATCGAATACTTCATCGAGGGGACGCGCAGCCGCACCGGCCGCCTGCTGCAACCGAAGGGTGGTATGCTCTCGATGACCGTCAGAAGTTTCCTCAGAACCCGCACACGCCCAATCATGTTTCAACCGATCTATGTCGGATACGAGCGCCTGGTGGAGGGTTCGAGCTATAACGCCGAGTTGTCCGGCCAGGGAAAAAAGAGTGAATCGCTGGGCGATCTTTTCAAGGTATTCGGCATTTTGAAGCAACGATATGGAAAAGTTCATGTCAGTTTTGCCGAACCTGTTTTTCTGGACGATCTGCTGGATCAGCACGAACCGGATTGGCGAGCCAGAACGCTTCAGAACGATTGCAGGCCAAGCTGGCTCAACCCGCTGGTTAGCCAATTGGGACAGCGCATCATGACCGGTATAAACGAGGCCGCGCATGTGAACGCGATCAACCTGCTCGCAGTCGTTCTGCTGACCACTCGAAAACTGGCAATGGATCGGGGGGAACTGCTCGATCAGTTGGTTCTTCTGCTCGACATGCTCGAGCACTGTCCCTATGCAGATCGCGTAACGTACACTGAAAAATCACCGGAAGAGATCATCGCCTACGGGATTGAACTGGGTGTGATCGAGACCAGGGAAAATCCGCTTGGCGACATTATCGCCGTACTCGCGAACCAATCCGTTCTGCTGGCCTACTTTCGCAACAACGTTTCCCATCTGTTTGCCGTCCCGTCACTGGTTTCCAGCTGTTTTCTCAACGCACCAAGTATCGAGGCCGAACATCTCCAACGCATTGCCCTCGCAGTCTATCCCTTCCTCAAAGCCGAGCTGTTTCTGCGCTGGGACAAGGAGCAATTCCTGGCTTCCATAGACGTTCACATTTCCTGGCTGCTGGAACAGGGATTGCTTGCCAGGAATGCGAAAAACGGCTTGCTGGAGCGGCCCGAGGGCGGAAGCCTCAAGGAATTGCAGCTCAGCATCATGGGGCACGCTTTGCTGCAGACTTTTGAGCGTTTTTACATCACCGTGGCTATCCTGGCAAAAAATGGCTCCGGCAAAATGACGCGCAACGAACTCGAACGGCTCTGTATCCTGACCGCTCAGCGAATATCGGAGCTCAACGAATTTGCCGCCCCGGAGTTTTCCGACCGGTATCTCTTCAGGCATTTCATCACTCTGCTGCGCGATAACGGCGTATTAAGGGCCAACGAAGATGACAAGCTGGAATTTAACGAAGTGCTCATGCAGATTAGCGAAGATTCCAAGTACATCCTGAGCAAGGAAATCCGTCATAACATCATTCGTGTGGCGCCCCAGGTACTCGAGGATTAGCAACTTCAAGCATCCAGATCCGGAATCAGTTGAGATTCCAAATATGAAATCCAGTCTTTCAGCTTCAGTTTGCGCTTCTTCATCCGGGTCAGTCGGAGTTGGTCAACACTGGGGTATTCGGACAGACGCGCTATGGCCTCGTCGAGGTCGCGGTGCTCTTCCCTGAGTTCAGCAATGAGATGGGCGATTTCGCCTGGGTCTTTATTGAAGTTACTCACTTTACAAGGATAGTACAGATTTCGCGTAAAATGCGCGGATGATTGACGGAAAGAACCTTTACTCGCACAAAAAGCTGGTCAAACGCCTGCACCGCAACACAGGAAAGGCCATTGCCGATTTCAACATGATCGGTGAAGGGGACCGGGTCATGGTCTGCCTGTCAGGCGGAAAGGATTCCTTTACTCTGCTCGACATCCTGATGTCACTGCAAAAGCGTTCACCGGTCAGGTTTGAACTGCTCGCAGTAAACCTGGACCAGAAGCAGCCGGGTTTCCCCGAGCATGTTCTCCCGGAATACACCAGGGATCTTGGCATTCCGTTGCATGTCATCGAACAGGATACCTACCAAGTCGTCCAACGGATCATTCCGGCAGGGAAAACGAACTGCGGCCTCTGTTCGCGCCTGCGCCGCGGGGCGCTGTACCGATTTGCAAGTGAGAACGGCATCAGCCGGATAGCGCTCGGCCATCACCGCGACGATATCATCGAGACGCTGTTTCTCAATCTCTTTCATGGGGGCCGCCTGAAAGCCATGCCACCGAAGTTACTGTCGGATGATGGTGCGCATGTCGTCATCCGGCCCATGGCTTACTGCCGCGAAGAAGATATTGCCCGGTACGCGCAAGTACGGCAATTCCCAATCATTCCCTGTGACCTCTGCGGATCACAACCCAATCTGCAACGCCAGACCATCAAGGAAATGCTCAGGCAATGGAAAACACAGCATCCCGGCAGAATCGAGAACATTTTCCGCGCGATCGGCCATGTGTCTCCTTCCCAGCTTGCGGACCACGAGTTGTTCGATTTCATCACGCTTGAGGGCAGGAAAACGCCGCCTTCGGCAAGCGGTATCTGGCCGATGCCCAATAAAAAGGGTTCCGGTAGAGTTCAGCTCATCTGAACAAGGACACTCAATGGACAGAAGGAAATTCGTAAAAACTGCAGGCGTTGCCGGACTCGCCGGGACGGCTGGTCTGCTCGCCGGTTGCGGTCAGCAGGCCGATTGTCCGGAACGGCCGGCGGCGATGTCGTCGGAAACTTTTGCGTGGAAAATGGTGACAACCTGGCCAAGGGATTTTCCCGGCCTCGGTACCGGCGCCAACTATCTGGCAAAAATCATTGGAGAAATGAGCGACGGCAGGCTGACTGTCAAGGTTTACGGTGGCAATGAACTGGTGCCGCCGTTTGAAGTATTCGACGCCGTGCAGCGGGGCACCGCCGAAATGGGGCACGGAGGCGCTTATTACTGGAAAGGAAAAATTCCCGCTTCGCCGTTTTTCTCGGGTGTGCCGTTCGGACTGACCGGCAGTGAGATGAATGGATGGTTTTACCACGGTGGCGGGCTCGAGGTGTACCACGAGGCTTATGCGCCCTTCGGTGTTATTCCGTACCCGATCGGAAATTCGGGAACGCAAATGGGCGGTTGGTTCAACAAGGAAATCAACAGCGTGGAAGACCTGAAGGGCCTGAAGATGCGTATTCCTGGCTTCGGGGCCGAGGTGCTCAAGCGCATCGGCGGCACACCAGTCAATATTCCCGGAGCCGAGCTCTTCACCGCGCTGCAAAACGGTACGATTGACGCAACCGAGTGGGTCGGACCGATGAACGACCTGGCATTCGGATTGTTCCGAGCCGCGAAGTATTACTACTACCCTGGCTGGCACGAGCCAGGTTCATGCCTGGAAGCCACCATCAATGCCGAAGCGTTTGCGGAATTGCCGCCGGACCTGCAAGAGATCGTCGTGGTTGCCTGCAAAGCCGCCAACGTGGATATGTTTGCAGATTTCGAAGCGCGTAATGGGGAAGCGCTGCACAGATTGGTGAATGAACACAACGTCGAGCTTCGCCCTTTCCCGGATGAAGTCCTGGCGGAGCTCAAGAGGGCATCCTTCGAAATCATCGAGGAGCAGGCGGCCTCGGACGAAATGTCAGGCAAGGCCTGGGCGTCGCTGAAGGCCTTCATGGAGCAGGTAAAGCCCTGGACTGAAATAGGCTCGCAGCATTTTGTGAATCGCAGGTAAGCTGTTGCCGGACCTTCAGCCGGGATAGACAACACCCGGCAACCAGGTCACCAATTGGGGCAGCAGCGCCAACATGCAAAGCACCACTAACTGGATGGCGATAAAAGGGATCACGCCACGGTAGATGGCGGAGGTTGGGATGTCATCCGGGCAAACACCCCTGAGGTAGAAAAGCGAGAAGCCAAAGGGCGGCGTAAGGAATGAAGTCTGCAGGTTGAGCGCAATCATCACGCCCAGCCAGATGGGATCCAGTCCCATGGCCATCAACACCGGACCGACGATCGGGACCACGACAAATGTGATCTCGATGAAATCGAGCACGAATCCAAGCAGGAACATGACCAGCATCACCAACACCATGGCCGTGATGACGCCGCCCGGCAGCGAGATTAGAAAGTCAGCGATCATTTCATCGCCTCCAAACCCCCTGAACACCAGGCTGAACAGTGAGGCACCCACCAGGATCATGAAGACCATGGCCGTAATGCGTGTGGTGCGGTAGACCACGTCTTTGAGTGTTTCCAGCGTCAGGTGGCCGCTGATCATAGCCAGGAATATGGCCCCGACAGCTCCTACGGCCGCCGCCTCCGTGGGTGTCGCGATGCCTTTGAGAATTGAGCCGAGCACGGCCACAATCAGCAGCAGAGGGCCGGCCGCAAGCAGCAACAAGCGGCCGATGCTCACTTGTCTATCGGCTGGTGTCGTGTCTGGCGGCATGAGGCCCGGTCTCATTCGCGCAAGTACAACGATATAGACGAGGTAGACAGCGACCAGGATCATTCCCGGCACCAGGGCCCCGGCGAACAGTTCGCCTACCGAGACCGTCTCCGGGCTGTAGTTACCCATGCGGAGTTGCGCCTGTTGGTATGCATTCGAGAGAACATCTGCCAGCATCACGAGCACGATGGACGGCGGGATGATTTGCCCCAGGGTTCCAGCAGCGCAAATCGTACCCGTCGAAACAGCAGGATCGTAACCTCTTCGCAGCATGGTAGGCAGCGAGATCAGGCCCATCGTCACTACAGTTGCGCCGACGATGCCGGTACTGGCTGCCATCATGGCCCCGACAATGACCACCGCGATACCCAGGCCTCCGTGTGTGCCGCGCATCAATTGGGCGAGTGACTGGAGCAACTGGTCCGCGAGTTTCGAGCGCTCGAGCATAACCCCCATGAACACGAATACCGGAACGGCAATCAATGTTTCGTTGGTCATGATGCCGTAGATTCGGTTGGGGAAGGCCTCCAGGAAAACCGGATCGAAACTACCCGTCAAAATGCCGGTAGCGGCGAAAATTAGCGCGACGCCTGCCAGGGTGAAGGCGACCGGAAACCCGGCCATCAGCGCCAGTCCGATGCCCAGGAACAGGCCGAACGCCATCAGTCCCGCCACTTATACCCGCTCCTGCCAGTACGGTTCCGGCGGGCATGTTTTGATATGTTGACTGCTCTTGTTTTTCGCAGAATTCATGAAGCCGGCATGGTACCACCGATCATGTTTTTTATGCACAGAAAGCGGGGTAAACGAAAAATCATTGACTTAACAGCGCCCCCAACATTCCTGCTGTATATTTACATTGTATCTGTATGATATACCTGTATTTATAGCCCTTCTCCTTTTTTCACGATATATACGGTTTTTTCACCCCCTGTTGCGGTAAACCTGCTTCTCGCAACTTACTCACATAGTTATCCACAGGCAGATCCAAGCTTCTGCTACTACTCTCAAAGGTTTACAATAAGCCGTTTCCAAGGCCAGCTACGGCCCCGACAGGGAAGAGATTCACTCCGTGAAAGAACATCTAGAAGAGTTGCTGGCTCAATCGTTGATGCACCTCCAACGCGAGGGCGTGCTGCCCCAAGGGTCCGAACTCGAGCCCCAACTCGAACGAACACGCTCACCAGAATACGGTGAGTTTGCTTCGAACCTTGCCATGACGCACGCCAAGACAGCGGGCATGCCGCCACGCGACCTCGCACAGGCCATCATCGACCGCATGCCGAAGTCGCGCCAGGTTGACCACATGGAAGTAGCCGGACCCGGGTTCATCAACATTTTTCTGCACAGATGCGCACTCACCGGCGTGATCAAGGATGTGCTCCGGCAGGGTGAAGATTATGGGCGGCTTCTGCGGGGTGCACGCAATCGAATAACGGTCGAGTACGTATCGGCGAACCCGACGGGGCCACTCCACGTTGGTCATGGCAGGGGGGCGGCATACGGCGCCAGCCTGGCCGGCATTCTGGACGCCGCCGGATACAAGGTGCAACGTGAATACTATGTAAATGACAACGGCCGCCAAATGGATATCCTGGCCGTTTGTGTCTGGTTGCGCTACCTGGAACTGTGCGGCGAGAGTATCGGATTTCCAGAGAACGGCTACCGCGGTGACTACATCTACGACATTGCACGAATCGTGCGTGTCGATCACGGCGATAAGTGGCGGTTCACACGCCTGGACGTCGATGATGGTTTGCCTCCCTCTTTGACCCAGGGTGGCGACGGTGAAACTTACCTGGACGCGCTGATCCGGCGCGCCAGGAAACTGCTCGGCGATGAAGGTTACCTCGTGTTCTTCAACACTGCGCTGGACAACATCCTGGATGACATCAAGGATGACCTTGCAGATTTCGGCGTCCCCTTCGATGTCTGGTTTTCAGAGCGTGAACTGGAAGAGAGCGGCGCGGTTCAGCGCGCTATCGACCGCTTGGGCGAAAACGGACACCTGTATGAAAAGGAAGGCGCCACCTGGTTCAGGGCGTCTGCACTCGGTGATGAAAAAGACCGCGTGGTCATTCGTGAAAATGGCCGAACTACCTATTTTGCATCGGACATCGCCTACTTTCTCGACAAGCTGCAGCGGGGTTTCGATCGCGCCATTTATGTTTTTGGCGCAGACCACCACGGCTACATGGCGCGTTTGCGCGCGGCAGCCCTGGGGCTGGGCGAGGATCCGGACCGTGTTGAAATCCTGCTGTTGCAATTTGCCGTGCTATTCCGTTTCGGTGAAAAGGTCCAGATGTCGACACGTTCAGGCCAATTCATCACGTTGCGGGAATTGCGGGAAGAGGTGGGAAAGGATGCAGCCCGTTTTTTCTACGTGATGCGCTCGCATGAGCAACACCTGGATTTCGACCTGGACCTGGCCAAGTCGCACAGCAATGAAAATCCCGTTTTCTATATCCAGTACGCAAATGCCCGGATCTGCAGTGTATTCCGCAATCTGGATAAAATGGACGAGCGCCACAACCAGGCCATTGGCGAAGTAGCCCTCGACTTGCTCACCGAAGAGCACGAAGTGCAATTGATGCGAAATATCAGTCGTTTTCCCGAAATAATCGACACCGCGGCCCGAAATCGGTCCCCGCACCTGGTGGCACACTACCTCCACTCGCTGGCAACGGATCTTCACTCCTACTATAACGCGCACCAATTTCTGGTCGGAGATGAAAACCTCAGGAACGCCCGGCTCAATCTGATTCTTGCAACGCAGATTGTTGTGGAAAAAGGTCTGGCCTTGTTGGGCGTCTCAGCACCCCGGGAGATGTGAAGTGGCGGCAGCGAGGCGCAAAAAGGCAAGCAGAAAAAGTCATGCCAGGAGGGGTAAACAGGGAACTCCGGCGTGGATGTGGCTCCTCACAGGAATCCTGATCGGATTGGGCCTGGCCTGGTACCTTTTCGCAAAGGGTTACATACCGCAGCCCGAGCCTGAAAAAATTACGTCCGGGGAATTGGAATCGCAGGAAAATTCACCCGATGCAGAAGAGGTTGCGCCGGCGACTGAAGAGGTCAAGAAGTCCCGCTACGACTTCTTCACTGTGCTGCCAGAAATGGAAATTGTGGTGCCTGAGCAAGAGCTCAGCGAGAAGAGCCAGCCACGATCGCTCCTTGAACAGAGCGACAGCGATAGTTACATTCTCCAGGTAGGCTCGTTTCGCGAAGTGCAGGATGCGGAACAGATGAAAGCCAGTCTGGCCCTGCTTGGCATGGTGGCTCAGGTCCAGACCGTCACGGTGAACGAAGCCACCTGGCACCGAGTGCGTGTGGGGCCAGTGAGTGGTGCCCGGCAAGCCGAGGACATGCGCCGCCGCTTATCTGAGAATGACTACGACAGTCTGGTGCTCAAAAATCCCTGAGAACCGCCAGATCGAACCAGGAACAGCCGAAAGCGGGGAAGAGCAGGCAATGAAGCCGGTTCGGTTTCGCCGAGGGCGAAGAAGCGCTGGCGGAATGCCGTAGCTCGTGAGATTTCTTCATCACCTGCGCAGCCTGTTTTCTGGCGCGTAGAGATCGGTGACGGCAGGTCTGTTTCCCTGTTCGGAGATTCGCTGGTTTTTTCGCCAGGATTCGAATTGGCTCCAGAAGGCCTTCCCGTGCCAAGACACTTCTGCATCTTGCCGATAGCCGTCGGAATCCATTGCCTGGACACTGTGTTTCAATGGGCCGTCGCCGAGACCGGAAGCAAATGCAAGCAGACTGCTGTCCCCACAGGGCCCGAATTCCCGCAGCCAGCCCTTAAAAGCCCGGCGAGCCTCAGCCCTGTCTTGCTTTTCACAGGCGCGTTGCAAAACACCGAGTATTCCCGCTTCATTTTCTGGAATCTGAAACGCCGCGTCCGTCAGAAAATCTTTGCCGCGAGGACGGCTCTTTAGCCGCCAGGCAACAAAAAGTGTGCCCAGCCAAAGCCCTGCGAATAACAGGGTGAGCGAGCGCCAGTATCCGGATTGCGAACCGGCTTGGGAAACTTGCCGAACGGTTGCTGCTGATTCATTCGTATTTGTTTGGGATTCCGGAGCCGGGCCGGCCGGCGGGATCAGCACCGAGGGAGCGACGAGCAGCGTATGCGCCGGCAACACTGCTGTTCTCTGACGGCCGTTTACCGTGTCCCACCAGTCGACCTTGAGTTCGGGCAGAACCAGTTCACCCTCCTTTTCCGGCACCACGGCATATCGGAACTCCTTGTGGCCGAGCGTCCATCGGCCGTCATCACGGGTAATGCCCTGGGGTTTGTCGGGGTAGACCCTCGCGTCGGGAATCTCGGACCAGCCTGGTTCGGCGATCATGTTCTCTTCAAGACCAACCGCATCGATCATCACCGTTCGTGTTACCGGTTCACCCACCCTGGGAGAGTCCGAAGAGGACACATGCTGCGAGAGTTTGAGATCCCGCGCCGGCTGCCAATTGGAGCCGGAAAATTCGGCTGGCCGGGGTTGAATGGTCAACCGCAAGGCATCGCTCTCCACTCTGACGCGGCGCCCCCTAACCGTGGGTTGCCACGCTCCGCTCGTGCGCCTTCCTACCAAACGGCCGGAAAGCTGCATTGACGGTATGGTCAGCTCCCCTGACCGTTCGGGGAAAACGGCGTAATTGCGTTCCAGCACGCGGTAGCGTTCTCCCCCCCGCTCCGCCTGATAAGGCGTTTCCTGCAGCAAACGGACCGATGCCGGTGAGGGTTCAGGTTGGCTGATGGCGGCTTCCGTAAGATTCTGCTGATAAAAGACGCGCACAATCAGGCCAAACTGGGCATGCACATAGTACGGCCCATTTTCCGGGGAGATCTCCACTTCGATGAATACGGGAGGCAGCTCGCCGGGTTCCAGCTCGGGCGCCGGATCAACCACGAGAACCATCGGGGCCGTGCTGCTTTTGCCGAAATTCAGCGCCGGGATCACCAGCTCCCCGGAACGCCGCGGTTCGACAGTAAGCAGCAGGCGGACCACCGCGGTCTGCCGGCCATTAACGATGGATAACTGGGTCTCAGAGCGACGATCCAGTATCTCGAAATCTTTTTCAATCGCACTGAAGTCGGCATCCAGGTTCTGTCGGGCATCATCCGTCCTGAATGTCAGCGTGACCGTTTCACCTTCGACGATGTGGTCGCGGTCCAATTCCACCTCGACAGCTGCCATCAATGGCGTGGTCAGACCCATCAAGATCAGCAGAAAATGCATGCGGGCGCAAAAATAATACTTCTTGATAAAACTGTTTTTCACGCTATTCACCACGAGTCGGTCTCGTCTTCGGGGGCGCCGCGGCGCTGGTGCTGGTTTCTGAATTTACGGCGCAGCAATCCTCCGGGGTCATCCGGGATGCGCCGCAACCATTGCTCCATGGCCTGAGCGTCTTCATCCGACCAGGCGTCCGCGTATTGCTTCTGCAGATCGCCATCCTCCTCGCTCATTTCTCCTTCACCCTGCTCACTATCCTGCTCGCCCTCTTGCTGCCCGGATTGATCACCGTCCTGGCCTTCCTCGTTTTCGGACTCCTGCGGCGAATCCCCCTCCTGCTGGTCCATGGATTGCTCGCTTTCACCAGACTCCCCCTGGCCGCCCTCCTGCTGTTCCTGTTGCTGTTTTTCTTGCTCTTCTTTCATTTTCTCGACAACCGCGCGATTGTGAAGCGCATCGGTCATGTCCGGCTCCATGGCCAGCGCTTCGTCGTAGGCTTCGATTGCCGCGTCGTATTCTCCGAGGTGGGCCAGCGCATTGCCCTGGTTATAACGCGCATCCGCAGATTCGTCCCGCGCCCAGGCATCCAGCGAATTCTGATAATCTCCGGCCCGGAACCATGCCTCTCCGGATAACCCCGGGTCAATCGCCAACGCTGCGGCCTTTTCAGCGTTTTCATCTGCCAGGGCGCGGTAAGCCTGCTGGTCTTTTCTCTGCCAGATGTCTTCCCACCAGCCCGCATTCACCTCGCCGGGTATAGCCAAACCGTTGATCAGCACCAGGGGCAGAATAAAAAGCATACCCCTCCGAAATCCTGCCAGGGCCAACGGTAACAGGAGCAAAACCAGCCAGGGACCTGCATCTTTCCAGCGCGTCCCCAGCGACTCGTCACGGCGCGCAAATTCCGTGCCGTCCTGCCCCTCCCACAGTGTGCCAGGAGCCGCCGTTGGGCCCAGTTCCGTGTATTTCCCGCCACCGGCTTCCGCGACTGCGCGCAACCCGATCCGATCCAGCCGGGTAATGACAACGTTACCGGCCCGGTCGCTGACGAAACCGCCGCCACTGGGTATCGGCGCCCCCTCGGTGGTCCCGAGCGCCAGTACGGATGTAATGATTCCGGCATCTCTGAGTTCCCTCGCCCTGGCTGCGTCCCGCGAAGTGGCGGAGTCGGAGACCAGCAGCACTTCGCCACGACTGAGTCCGGATCGTTCGAGCAGCGAGGCCGCCAATTCCAGCGCCAGATCAGCCCTGCTTCCCGCCACGGGGATGATATCCGGCTGCAAGGCAGGCAACAAATTGGCGATCGTATTGGTGTCGTTCGTCAGCGGCGATACAACATAGGCGTCTCCTGCGAATGACACCAGGCCCACCTGGCCTTCCCTGGTAGCCTCGAGCAGATCAGCCAGCTGGTATCGAGCCCGCGTGAGGCGGTTTGGCCGTATGTCTTCTGCCAGCATGGAGCGCGAGAGATCCAGTGCAATCACCCGGGCGTCACGGGCCGAAAACGAAGCATCCGGCAATTTTTGCCAACTGGGCCCGGCCATGGCCAGAATCACAACTAACAGAGCCAGGGCAGAAATCCACTGGCCACTGCCACGCCCCTGCTCGGTGGACTGCTTCACACTGAGCCAGCGCAGCAAATGAGGATCGCAGACCCGGGCCCAATCTCCCGCCGGCTGGCGCGTTCGCTTCCACAACCAGGGCAACAGGATCACCAGCGGCAACGAGTACAGCCACAGCGGACGGATGAAATGGAATGCTTCAAATTCACTCATGATGCGATTGCCATTCTTCTTATGCCCGGACTCATGGCGTAAAGAGCCGCCAGCAAGGCCAGCAGGAATCCGGCGCCAAGCGGCCAGTAGAAGAGCTCATCGACAGGCCTGATCGCCTCCTCATCGCTCTCAACCGGTTCGAGTTCGTCAAGTTGCTCATATATCTGGGCAAGTGCCTGGGCGTCGCGGGCCCGAAAGTAGGCTCCGCCGGTTCGCTCGGCAATCGCTCTCAACGTGTCCTCATCCAGGTCGGCCGAGGGATTTACCAGCCTGCTGCCAAAAAAGTCCTGCACCATCATTTCATCGGCTCCGACACCCACCGTGTAAATTTTCAGCCCTTCACGTGCGGCAAACTCGGTAGCCTGCAATGGCTGCACTTCACCGGAGGTGTTGGCTCCATCCGTTAGCAGGATCAAAACCCGCTCGCTGGCCGCGTCCTCGCGGAGACGCTTGACCGCCAGACCGATGGCATCGCCAATGGCAGTTTCCCGGCCGGCCAGACCGATTTCGGATTCATCGAGAAGGATGGCGGTCGTTTCCGTGTCGAACGTCAGAGGGGTCTGCAAATAGGCGCGACTTCCGAACAATACCAGTCCAACCCGATCGCCTTTGCGGCGCTGAATGAACTCCCCGGCAACTTTCTTGACCACCGCCAGGCGATTGACGGCCTTGCCACTGAGAATCATGTCCTGGGTATCCATGCTGCCTGAAATATCGACAGCCAGCAGCAGATCCCTGCCGGTCACGGGGAGCGTCTCGATCTCACCCACCCATTGTGGCCGTGAGGACGCGAGCACCAGGCACGCCCACACAAGGCTGGCGAGAACCGCAAGGACCGGTTTCCGCATCCAGCCCGCCTGGCTGTCTGACATCATCGCAAACCAGGGTACTTTGAGTGCCTGCATTCCCGCACGCGGAGCGGAGGAAATCCATCGACGGTACAGCCAGGGGAGCGGCAGCAAAAGCAGCATCCAGATCCAGGCCAGCGTCAGGCCTTCTGTCGGGATAGTTTCAGCCATAGAGCCTCACCCAGGTTCTGGCGCTTTCATCGAGCGCCTGCGCATCAAATTCAGGCAATGCTTCATAAGGTCCATTTGCCAGAACGGAAAGACTTCCTTCCACGGTATGCTCCGGCATCAGCGAGACGATGAAGGACACCCAATCCTGACCCTGCAGGCGCACACAGGCGGTATCGGGGAAAGCCTTGAGCGCGATGGCCCTGAACAGGCGGTTCAGCGCCGCGAGGTAAGCATGAGGGTCGCGGCAAGGATCGTAGTCCTTCTTCAGGGAATCGAGGGCACGCATCCATTTCTTGCGCCGGCGGATGACAACTATCTTGTTCACCAGGAGCCGCAACAGAAACACGCAGACCAGCAACAGCACCAGGGCCAAAACCCACCAGCCCGGGGCCGGCGGCCACCAACCCGGGTCCCCAGCGCTGTGAATATCTTTCAGTTGTGCCAATAGCTGAGAATTCTCTGCGTTCATTTCACTTTCTCAAACGGCGCGGCCCACCAGCACCCTCAACTCACGCCCCAGAACATCCACGGGGTCGTCATCAGTGTTCAA
>CAMYKC010000006.1 GCA_947258865.1 uncultured Lysobacterales bacterium | reverse complement strand
GGAATGGTAATCAGTGAATCCACGTGCGCAGCCAATTCTTCAATCCCTTTTTCAGCAATCTGCATACGGCGCCGCGCCTCGAAGTGGAACGGCTTGGTGACGACCGCCACGGTCAGGATGCCCTGTTCCTTCGCGGCCTGGGCTATTACGGGCGCAGCACCTGTTCCGGTTCCGCCACCCATACCTGCCGTGATGAAGACCATGTCGGCGCCCGCCAGCATTTCCATGATGTGATCGCGGTCTTCCAGCGCCGCCTGACGTCCGACTTCCGGGTTCGCGCCCGCGCCCAGTCCCTTGGTGACACTGGATCCTATTTGCAGAATGGTCTTGCCCTTGAATTGTCTGAGCGCCTGGGAATCGGTGTTGGCGGCAATGAATTCCACGCCGTCTATGCTGGCATCGATCATTTGCGCGACGGCGTTGCCACCGCCTCCGCCCACACCGATCACCTTGATCATTGCGCTGGGTGTGTAGTTCTCCACTAGTTCAAACATTTCTATATCTCCTCTCGCTCGCCGTTGTTATAGGACATGGTCAAATTGAGAACAGTCCTGGACTAAAATTCGCCCCGGAACCAACTCCGGACCCGATCAAAAAACGTATCTCCACCTCCGGTGGCAAGCAGGCCTCCTCCCGTATCTACCTGGTTGCCATAGAGCAAAAGCCCGACGCCGGTCGCGTGGATCGCATTGCTCACCACGTCTGACAGGCCCGTGACGTATTGCGGTGTGGCCAATCGCACTGGCATATGAAAAATCTCTTCGGCCAATTCCTCTGCGCCTTCAATCCGTGATGCGCCGCCCGTCATGACCAGCCCGGCCGCCACCATGTTTTCAAACCCACTGTGCCGCAGCTCGGCTTGCACCAATGAAAACAACTCCCTGTATCTCGCCTCCACCACCTGGGCCAGTGTCTGCCTGGCCAGCTGCCTGGAGGTGCGGTCACCCACGCTGGGAACCTGTATGCTCTCGTCGTTTCGTGCCAGTTGCTCAAGAGCGCATGCGTACTTGACCTTTATGTCTTCCGCATGCTGAGTAGGGGTCCGCAAAGCAACCGCAATATCGTTCGTGACCTGGTCACCCGCGATGGGGATGCAGGCCGTGTGCCGGATGGCGCCATCGGTAAAAACGGCTATGTCCGTGGTGCCCGCGCCGATATCTACGAGGCATACGCCGAGGTCCTTCTCATCGTCGGTGAGTACCGCATAACTCGCGGCCAGTGGCTGCATGATCAGCTCATCGACCGTCAGGCCGCAGCGCGCCACGCATTTACCAATATTCTGTGTCGCACTCAGTGCTGCCGTTACCACGTGCACATGCGCTTCGAGCCGCACACCGGACATTCCGATGGGCTGCCGTATTCCATCCTGGTTATCAATCACGTATTCCTGCGGCAGGACATGCAGGATTTTCTGATCGGCGGCCACCGGCACGGCTCGCGCCGCATCCAATACACGATCCACGTCACCTTCGGAAACTTCTTTATCCTTGATGGCCACGGTTCCATCCGAGTTGAGGCTGCGGATATGGCTGCCGGATATGCCTGCGAATACCGAGTGAATTTCGCAGCCTGCCATCAATTCGGCCTCTTCCACGGCGCGTTGTATCGCTTGCTCGGTGGATGCCATGTCAACGACGACGCCGCGACGCAAGCCGGTGGAAGGGTGCGAACCAAGGCCGATCACCTCCACCGAGCCATCAGGCTGGCTTTCGCCCACGATCGCGACGATTTTGGAAGTTCCCACATCCAAACCCACCACCAGTGATTTTTCAGATTTCCTTGCCTTCATTCAGCTGTCAGTCCCCGATTGTCGTTGTAAGCGCTGCGGCCACATCACCGCGAAGCCATTTGTATATCTGAGATCGATGTCCTGGGGTGGAGCCGGCTGTTCCCGCATGAGGGAATTCCAGCTTCCCAACAACCGCTGCAGCCGCTCAGCGGCAGAATCACGGCCGAGGTGTACATGAGTGCCATTGACCAGCACCATCGACCAGGCGCCACGCTGGTCCAGTTCCAACTGTTCAATTTCCAGGCCCAAAGGCATCAGCAGATCATTGAACTCGACCCAGGTTTCAAGGACTTCGGCCAGCCGTACTTCCGGACCTTGCAACCAGGGCAATCCCTGCAGTTCATCCGCCTCGGGCACCTTGAAGGGCTGACCCTTGCTGGAGATCAAGCGGCCGCGATTCCAATGCGCGACCGGATCGTATTCTTCGATCGCGACGCTGACCGTATCCGGCCATTTTTTGTGGATCTGAACAGAAGACACCCATGAAATTCCAGACGCGGTATCTCCCAATTTTCGTAGGTCGATGGTAAAAAAGCTGGAGTGGATTTGAGGCGTCAGCGTGGCCCGCAGCTGTTCCGCGCTGACCCGCTGGAAAGTACCATTGATCTCGAGCCAGCGGATCGGCCAGCGATCGCTTGCCACGATACCCATGCAGACCCAGGCGAGCCCGGCCATTGCCGCAAAGAACAGGATAACAACGGCCAGCAACCCGCTGGTGAATCCACGGCTGGTCCGGAAGCCGGCCTCACGGTAGCGATTCACAGGCTTGTCTCCAGAATGCGCCAGACCAATTCATCGAAGCCGATTCCGATCTCAGCAGCAGCCTGCGGCACCAGGCTATGATCGGTCATTCCAGGCGTGGTGTTGACTTCCAGGAACCAGGCCTTACCTGTTTCATCCAGCAGGAAATCCACGCGTCCCCACCCCGATACACCAAGCAAGTCGTATGCTTTGAGTGAAAGGCTGTGCAGCTCGGATTCGAGGTCCTGCGCTAAACCACAGGGGCAGAAGTATTGCGTACTGTCGGATTCGTACTTTGCCTCGTAATCGTAGAATTCGCGCGGCGTTTCGATGCGGATAAGCGGCAATGTCATGCGCCCGAGCACGCCGGCAAAATATTCCTTGCCCGAGATTCCTGCTTCGATAAGGATCGAACTGCCGAATTTCCGTGCCAGATCGACAGCCGCCTGCAGCTCACTCTTGCGTCCAACCTTCGAAACGCCAATACTCGAACCGAGCCCGGTCGGTTTGACGAACAAGGGCAGTTCAAATTGATCCAGAGCCCGCTCATAATCCGTCTCATCCGGGCCAAAACACTCGAATGGCGGAGTGGCAATTCCAGTGCGCTCCCAAACCCACTTGGATCGAACCTTGTCCATGGTCAGCGCTGAAGATGCAAGGTCCGCACCAGTGACCGGGACTTTCATCAATTGCAGGGCGCCCTGGAGTGATCCGTCTTCGCCATCCGGACCGTGCAACAGATTGAAAACCCGATCAATTCCTCCAGCCTGGAGGGCTTCAAAAAGGGCAGCCGGACCATCAAACACCCGGAAATCTATCCCGTTACGTTCCAGCGCAGCGGCGACAGACTTTCCGCCATTCAGTGACACTTCCCGCTCAGCGCTGTCGCCTCCGATGACCAGGCCAACCCGGCCGAATGCCGCAGCGTCAAGTGATTTCAGAGGAGGGACCACGCTCATGACACCACCTCATGGCCGAAACCGTTCTCCCTGATTTCCTGGGCGACATGACCGATGTTTCCGGCGCCCAGCAGCAGCACCAGGTCCCCGTCCTCCAGCATGGCCGGAAGCTCCACGGGAAGGCCTTGTACATCTGAAATCAGGACAGGATTGACTTTTCCCCTGGCCCGAATGGACTGACACAAAGCGCCGCTGTCAATGCCATCGATGCTCTCCTCACCCGCCGAGTAGATATCTGTAAGGACGACAACATCGGCGTTTGTCAGCACTTGTGAGAAATCGTCGAACAAGTCCCGCGTACGTGTAAAGCGGTGAGGCTGGAATACCGCGACAATGCGCTTTTCAGGCCAGCCCTGACGGGCAGCGGAAATCGTGGCTTCGAGTTCCGAGGGATGGTGACCGTAATCCTCGATCACCATGACATGTCCATTAGGCACCTCGAACTGCCCCACTTCGGCGAATCGTCTGCCGATGCCCTCGAAGGAAGCCAGACTGGCAATAATCGGTGACAATTCCAGTCCCAGTTCCCAGGCGATGGCGATAGCGCCCAGGGCATTTCTCACGTTGTGCTCACCAGGAAGGTTGAGGCTTACTGGAATGATCTCGTCCTGGTTGGGCAGCTGCACCTCGAAATGCATCACGCGGCCCTCCTGCCTCAGACCGGTTCCCCGCACATCCGCCTGTTCAGACAGCCCGTAGGTCACAACGGCCCGTGTGACGGATGGAATCATTTCCACGATGTTTTCATCGTCAAGACATAGCACCGCCGCCCCGTAAAAAGGCAGGTGATGAAGAAATTCAAGAAATGCCTTCTTCAGGTTCTCGAAACTGTTTTCGTAGGCTTCGAGGTGATCCTTGTCGATATTGGTAATCAGGGCGACTACGGGTTGCAGCAACAGGAAAGAACCATCGCTCTCGTCGGCTTCAGCAACCAGGTATTCTCCTTTCCCCAGCCGGGCGTGGCTTCCCCATGCGTTGAGCAAGCCGCCGATGACGAACGTCGGATCCATGCCGGCCTCCGCCAGCAAGCTGGCGGTAAGACTGGTGGTCGTCGTTTTTCCATGGGTTCCGGCGATGGCGATCCCGCGCCGGAATCGCATAAGCTCTGCAAGCATCTCAGCCCGGGGAACCACGGGAATTCTCAACTCCCTCGCAGCGGCGATCTCAGGATTATCATCGGAGACGGCGCTGGACACGACCAGCACATCCGCACCTTTGACCTGCGAAGCCTCATGTCCCTGGTAGATCACTGCGCCCAGCTGGCGCAGGTGCCGTGTCGTGCGGTTTTCAGCGAGGTCGGATCCACTGACACCGAACCCCTGGTTCACCAGCACCTCAGCGATGCCGCTCATGCCGGCGCCACCGATACCGACCAGATGCACGCGGCGGATGCGCCTCATGGGTTGCAGGTGTGATCCACGTGCGGTCATAACGGCAGGAACTCCATGCACAGGACAGCAACCCGGTCGGCCGAATCCGGTACGGCGACGGCGCGTGCGTTCGCCGCCATTTGAGCCAATCGCCGGCGATCGCCCAGGAGCACCGCAAGCGTGTCCGATAATTTTTGAGCATTGATCTCAGGCTCAGCCATCAATACCGCGGCATCCGCCTCGACGAGGAATTCGGCGTTCTTTGTCTGGTGGTCATCCACGGCGTGTGGATAGGGTACGAATAAAGCCCCGATGCCGGCGGCCGCCACCTCGGATACCGTCAGGGCGCCGGAACGGCAAACGACCACATCCGCCCATCCGTAAGCATCCGCCATGTCCTCTATAAACTCCGATACGTCAGCTTCTACCTTTACTTTTCGGTAGGCTTCCTCGGTCTCCTTTTTCCAGCGAGGCCCGGTCTGGTGCCTCACGACCAAATCCAGTTCCGCTGGCAGCAGGCCCAGGGCTTCCGGCAACAAACGGTTGAGAGAACGTGCACCCTGGCTGCCGCCAGTGAGTAACAAGCGAACCGCTCCTTCACGTCCGGCCATGCGGACATCAGGAGGGGGCAGTGCAACGACGGAATCGCGTACCGGGTTACCGCAGGTAACGGGGTTCAGATTTTCCTGCCAGGTAGCCGGAAACGCCTGCAATACTTTGTTGGCGAACCGGGCCAGCACCCGGTTGGTCATTCCGGGAATGCGATTCTGTTCGTGAACGAGCAGGGGAACCCCCCTCAGCCTCGCGGCCAAGCCGCCAGGACCTGCCGCATAACCTCCGAAACTGATGGCGCATGAGGGCCGGTGATCGCCCAACAGTCTGAAAGCCTGTATGACCGCCCGGAGCAACTTCAAGGGCATGAGAAGCCAACGCAATGCGCCTTTACCGCGCAACCCGGTGATATCGACCACATCGAGAGGAATACCCGCTGAAGGCACTTTCTGACATTCCATTCCACCCCGCGCACCCAGCCAGCGGACGGCAATGCCCCGATGGCGTAATCGCTCTGCTACCGCCAATCCCGGAAATATGTGGCCGCCGGTGCCGCCCGCCATGATCAGCACACCATGTTCTTGCCTGCTCATGCGGCTGTCCCCTTGAGTTTCCTGTTTCCCTTTTCATAGACGCGGTTATCCCTGTCCAGTTCGTACTTGATTCTCAGAACGATACCTAGGGCGATCAGCGTCATCAGCATGCTGCTGCCCCCTGAACTGATCAAGGGCAGCGTAAGACCCTTGGTGGGCAGAACCCCCAGGTTCACACCCACGCTGACAATCGCCTGCAAACCGATCCATAATCCAATGCCATAGGCAACAAAACCGGCGAATGGCCTATCGTTGCGATGCGCCATGATCCCGATAACCATGATGCGTGTGACGAGCAATAAGAACAGGAACAGAACAACGATTACCCCGGCCAGCCCGAACTCTTCGGCCAGGACTGCAAATATGAAATCCGTATGGGCTTCCGGAAGGTAAAACAGTTTCTGGATGCTGGCGCCGATCCCTACACCGAAGAGCTCTCCGCGGCCAACGGCGATCAGTGCCTGGGTCAACTGGAATCCGCTTGCAAAGGGGTCAGCCCAGGGGTCCATGAAGCTCACAATTCGCCTGAGCCGGTAAGGTTCCATTGCGGCGAAGGCAAACGCTGGCAGCGTCAGCAGGCCCAGGACGAATATATGCCGCCAGGCCGCACCGGCCAGCCAAATCATTCCGGCAACGATAGCCGTGATGATAGCCGCGCTGCCCATATCCGGCTGTAACAGCAGGATGCCGGAAAGCAACCCGGCAACCATCAGGGGTTTCAGCGTGTCGAAAAATCGCGATTGCACGAGTTGGGTTTTGCGCGCCAGGTAACCGGCGAGATAAATGATAACCATCAACTTGACTGCTTCTACCACCTGGAAATTGACGATACCCAGCCGAATCCAGCGCGTGCTCCCATTAACGGTATGGCCAATTCCCGGCGCCAGAATGATCAACAGGAGCAGGACGGAGAGGGCCAGCATCGGGCGGCTGATCCGCTCGAGAAACCTCACCGGAATGACGCGCAATGAAAAAGCGAGCAGGACACCTATGAATATGAAAACCAGATGCCTCAGCAGATAATGGTAGACACTGACGCCCTGCCCTTCGGCAATGGCGATCGATGCGGAGCCGACCATGACAATTCCGATGGACAGGAGTAAAAGGGTCGGTATCAGCACCCATGAATCGGGACGCACCGGAAGGGGCGTTGAACCGGCAAGGAAAGCCTGGCTCTTCCTTCCCGGGTATTTGGTTGTCCCTGTTCTTTTTTTCATTCTTCCGGGTTCACCTGATTTTCAAAGTCGCCAGCCCGGCCAGCACAAGAATGACCGAAATAATCCAGAATCGAACGATGACACGGGGTTCCGGCCAGCCCTTCAATTCGAAATGATGGTGAATCGGCGCCATTCGGAATATCCGCCTGCCCGTCAATTTGAAGGAGGCGACCTGCAGGATCACCGAAACGGTTTCCATGACGAAAACACCCGCCATCAGGATAAATACCAGTTCCTGTCTCACAACGACCGCAATGGTGCTGAGCGCCGCGCCCACGGCCAGCGCCCCGATGTCGCCCATGAAAATCTGAGCGGGGTATGTGTTGAACCACAAAAAGCCCAGCCCGGCACCGGCCAGCGCCCCACAGAATATGGCAAGTTCTCCCGCGCCCGGAATTGAAGGCATCGCGAGATAGTTCGAAAACACCGAGTTGCCTGCAACATAAGCGAATATGCCCAGGGCGGCTGCGACAAATACCGAAGGCATGATTGCAAGACCATCCAGACCATCAGTGAGGTTGACCGCATTTGAAAACCCGACGACCATGAAATAAGTCGTGATGATGTAAAAAACGCCCAGCGGAAGGGCGACGTCCTTGAAAAACGGAACGATCAATTCCGTGGCCGCCGGCGAATCGGCCGTTGAGTAAAGGAACCAGGCAACTGCAAGACCCACAATGGACTGCCCAAGGTATTTCCAGCGGGCCGGCAGCCCTGCGGAATCCTGTAAAACCAGCTTTCGGTAGTCGTCGATCCAGCCAATCACGCCGAATGCCAGCGTCACCAGGATCACGACCCAAACATAGCGGTTGGAAAGATCCGCCCACAGCAAAGTCGAGAGAATGATGGAAAAAAGGATTAGCGCTCCACCCATGGTGGGCGTACCGGCTTTCGAAAAATGACTTTCCGGCCCCAGTTTGCGAATCGGTTGCCCTACCTGTTGCTTTACGAGGCGGCGTATGAACCAGGGGCCCAGCAGCAATGAAATCAGCAATGCTGTGAGTGCACCCAGGATCGTTCTCAGCGTGATATATCCAAACACGTTGAATCCCGAATCGATCCCCGCCAATTCCTGGAAAAGCCAGTAGAGCATCAGCTGGCCTCCCTCAGTCGAGATTCGCTGATGGCCGCTTCGACCACGGCTTCCATTCCCATCGACCTGGAGCCCTTGACCAGGCAGATGACACCCGGCCGCAAACTGCTTCGAAGCGCCGCGGCCAGTTCATCCCTGCTTTTGAAATGTTCAGCACCCTCGCCAAAGGTATCAACGGTGTACGCGGACATCTCACCCGTTGCGAATAAACGGCTGACCCCCATTGCCCTGGCTGCTTCCCCGACTTCCTGGTGCATCTTGCGGCTGCCGGAACCCAGCTCTTTCATATCCCCGAGCACCAGCCATGCGGTTCCCTGCATTCCCGCCAGTACCTGCAATGCGGAGTAAAGCGAAGCGGGGTTCGCGTTGTACGTGTCATCGATCACCGTCCAGCCGGCATCGGTATGCAGCCGATTGAGCCTTCCGGGCATCGGCTCGATATTCTCCAGGCCCTGACGTATGTGTGAAAGACCGACACCGAGCGACAGCGCGGCTGCGGTCGCTGCTGCTGCATTGATGAGGTTGTGCCGCCCCGGCAGCCGGAGCCGAATGTCAAATTCACCCTCCGGTGTCAGGATGCGAGAGCCCGCACCGTTATCCTGGAAACGCACATCACTTCCGGCGGAACCGCCGAATGTCAATGCCTGCCCGGCGGCATTCATCCCGCGCCACATATCTGCCCACGGTTCGTCTGAATTGATGATGGCCCAGCCTGCGCTGGACAAACTGGCGTAAATTTCGCCTTTGGCCTTCGCAACACCTTCTTCGCTGCCGAATCCGCGCAAGTGAGCAGGCCCTATATTGGTAACGAGTCCAACGTTCGGCCTGGCGATGCTGCACAGGTAGGAAATGTCACCTTTCTTACTCGCTCCCATTTCGAGCACTGCGTATTGATGCTTTTGTTCGAGTCCGAACAGGCTCAGCGGCAAACCGAGTTCATTGTTGAAGTTTCCCTGAGTGGCCAGAACTTCACCTTCCAGTTTCAGAATGCTGGCCACCATTTCCTTGACCGTGGTTTTGCCGTTGCTCCCTGTAATGCCCACAACGGTTGGATCGATCCGTTCACGGAGGTGCGCGGCCAGCCGCCCCAGCGCCACCAGTACATCCTCGACAAGGATTTGAGGCACATCGAGACTCAGCCGGCGGGTAACCAGAAGCGCTAACGCGCCTGTCTCAACAGCCGCCGCGGCAAAATCATGCCCATCGACGTGACTGCCAGGCAGGGCGGCAAACAGTGCGCCATAACGGACCTTACGGCTATCCGTCACGATATGTTCTATCGCCGGGTCTCCATCCGGGGGGGCACAATCCAGCACGTTTGCGATCTCAGTGAGGCGCATCCTGATCACGCGGCGTCCTCCAGCACAGCCCGAACCGCAGCCTCATCGCTGAATGGAATTTTCTGCCCTTGCGATTCCTGCCAGGCTTCATGGCCTTTACCTGCTACCAGCACGATATCGCCAGGACCACTTTTTTCTATTGCCTGCCGGATTGCCGTACCCCGATCTTCGACAATCTGCGCATCAGCCGGATGCAGCAGACCGGCCTGCATGTCATTGAATATATCCGCGGGATTCTCTCTGCGCGGGTTGTCCGAAGTGAGGATGATCCGGTCCGCCAGGGACTCCGCAACGCGGGCCATCATTGGCCGTTTACCGGCATCCCGGTCGCCGCCACAACCAAAAACACACACCAGGTGGCCGTGGAGATGCGAACGCAACGCCGTCAGTGCCTGGCCCAGTGCATCCGGCGTATGTGCGTAATCCACGACCACGACAGGTTGATCGAATTCGCCACCCAGGCAATGCATGCGGCCTGGAACGGCGTGCATCATTTCGAGTTGATACATCACCTGGCCCCATGGCATGCCCAGCAAAGCCAGCGTCCCCGCGGCCGCCAGCAGGTTGGAAAGGTTGAAAGATCCAAGCAGGCAGGTGTGCACTTCGCCACCACCCCAGGGGCTGGTGATCTTTAGCGTCATCCCCGCCGAATTCATTTGCAGAATCGATCCCCGCAGTTCACTGGAACCATTGGTGCCGTAGCTGAACACCTGCGTGCCGTTACCGATTTCGTTCAACAAACGCTTGCCGACGGCATCATCCTGATTGATGACGGCGAAACGGGGATGGCAGTCAGTAAACAAGCGGCGCTTGGCTGACGTGTAGGCCTCCATCGTTCCGTGATAGTCGAGATGGTCGCGGCTCAGGTTGGTGAAAACGGCAGCGTCGAAAGCCACGTCGGCGCAACGGCCCTGATCCAGGGCATGCGACGAGACTTCCATCGCCACCTTGTCGATCTCGTCATCGATGCACTCGGCCAGCATGGCCTGCAGCGAAATCGGGTCCGGGGTCGTCATATCAGCGGGCTTCAGCGCGTTGAGCGCCCCATAGCCAATCGTTCCGATAATGCCCGCATCGGCGCTGTCTCGCTGCCAGGACTGGGCAATGTAATGAGCAGTGGACGTTTTTCCATTGGTCCCGGTGACGCCCGCGATGATCAACTGGTCCGAAGGATTATGAAAAAAGCGGGCACCCAAACCGGACAACTGCTCACCCAGGTCCGGCACCAGGACCAAAGGAATTCCGATATCGGGGACTTCGGCCAAACCGTCGTGAATCACCACTGAAGCGCCGCGCGCTTCGGCCTGCGCCACATGCGACATACCGTGCGTGCTGGCGCCTGCAACTGCGATAAACGCCTGACCGGGGCCTACCCGGCGCGAATCCAGTTCAATTCCGCTAATGATCACGTCAGGAACGTCATCGCACCAGCCTTCAAGCAACGTCTGTACGCTCATGGGACAACTCACGGGTCACCCCTCGCGTTATCCTGTTTAAGGTTCGCGACCATTCCATCGTAGTCGTCCGGTGGGACGTTCAGGAGGCGCAAAGCGCCATCCATAACGGTCGAAAACAGCGGTGCGGCTACCAGCCCGCCATAGTATTGCTCACCCGACGGATCATTGATCACCACCACTCCAACCAACCGGGGAACGCTCGAGGGGGCAAACCCGGCAAAACTGGCTATGTACCGCGATGCGTAACCTGCGGCGCTGGCCTTGCGGGACGTGCCTGTCTTGCCGGAAATCCGGTAATTGTTCACCCGCGCTGACTTGCCGGTTCCTTCAGGCCCGGTCACCGTTTCGAGCATCACTGCAACCTGGCGGGCAATCTCCGGATCGAGCACGGACGTCGGCGGATTCGTTGCGCCCATGACCAGGCTGGGCCGGCGCAATCTTCCATCGTCGGCCAACGCCGCGAATGCAGTGGCAAGCTGCAATGCGGTCACGGATATCCCGTAACCGTAGGACAAGGTAGCCTGTTCCACACGGCGCCAACGCCTGTGATTTCTCAACACACCGGCCGACTCACCGGGAAATCCCGTTCCGGTCACATCACCGAAACCAAAACGATCATAGGTGCTCCACAGGTGTTCCGGTTCGAGATCCAGCGCCACCTTGGTTGCAGCGACATTGGATGACTTGGTGATGAGACGGGTCAGGTCGATGGGGCCGTAATTGTGATGATCACTGATCGTATGACCGGAAATATTGATTCTGCCTGGCGTTGTATCGATCGGGGTGGTTGGCGTCCACCTGCCGGTTTCCAGTGCGGATGCAACCGCAAAAGGCTTCATGACCGATCCCGGCTCGAAGACATCAGTAATTGCGCGGTTTCGCAATCCGTCGCTGTCTATATTGGAACGATTCGGGTTGTATGAAGGCTGGTTTACCATGGCCAGCACTTCACCCGATTGCACATCCAGCAAAACAACGCTACCGGAGCGCGCACCGTGTTTGAGCACGGTGCGCTTGAGCTCACGGTAAGCGAGGTACTGCAGGCGGCGATCAATAGTCAGGCTGAGATCATTGCCTGGCAGGGATTCCCGAATGAGCTCTACGTGCTCAACGGTTCGGCCAAGCCGGTCCCTGATAACGCGTTTCAGTCCAGGCTTTCCCTGCAACCAATCGTTGTAAGCCAGCTCCAGGCCTTCCTGTCCCACGTCATCGATATTGGTGAATCCGATCAGATGCGAAGCGACTTCGCTGGCTGGGTAGAACCGGCGATATTCTTTTTGCAGGTATACGCCATGAATCCCCATTGATTCGATTTCGGAAGCGACATCCGGGCGTAATCTCCTGCGCAGCCAGACGAATTCCCGGGTCGACCTTTGCGTCAGGCGGCGTTCGATTTCATCCGCCTCGAAGCCCAGCACGCGGGCCAGAGGTTCTATGTCTTCCGGGGTTTGCAACAATTCTTGCGGATTGACCCAGACAGAATCCACCGGCGTGCTGACCGCAAGCGGTTCACCATTTCGATCGAGAATATTGCCGCGACGGGTCGGAACTATGACCTCTCTGAGGTAACGGGCCTCGCCCTGATCCTGCAGGAATTCCGTGTCCACGATCTGGAGATTGACCGCCCGGGCGACCAGGGCGACGGAGCACAGAAGAAATAGCAATAAGAACGCATAAAGCCTGCTCACGGGTGCTATCTGAGCCTGCCTGGAGCTCATGGCTCAATCACCAGGATCACGGTATCGCCGGGAGATTTCATTCGAAGCTGCCTGCGTGCCTTGCTTTCGACCTGGCTCGCATCCGAGAGCACGGCCTGTTCGAGCTGAAGACGGCTCCACTCGGCGATGTACGAATCACGCTGATCTTCCAGCGAGCCCAGCTGAACGGCAGATCGCCGGCTTTCATGGCGGGTATAAACGACCCCCAAAGCGCTGCAGATGACAGCAGCCAGTGCGATTAGAGTAAAAACAAGTCGTAAATTCAACCGAGTTTCTCCGCAATCCTCATGACAGCGCTTCGTGCACGGGGATTGACGGAGAGTTCGGTCTCAGAGGCTTTGACAGCTTTACCAACCAGTTTCAGTACAGGTTTCAGATCCGGATGCTGCGGTATGTTTTTTCGGACCTTTCCTGGTCGTACGGCTTCTCTGAACGTCCGCTTGACCAGGCGGTCCTCGAGGGAATGAAAGCTGATTACCACCAGCCGTCCTCCCGGGCGCAACAACCTTATTGCTGAATCCAAACCTTTTTTCAGGTTGGTTAATTCATCATTTATAAAAATTCGGATTGCCTGAAAACATCGTGTTGCTGGATGTTTATTTTTTTCCCGGCGGCCTATCGTACTTTCAATCAATCTCGCCAACTGACCTGTTGTCTCCAGCCGCTGCTTCTGCCGGGTCATCACGATGCTCCTGGCAATCCTGCGCGCAAAGCGCTCCTCTCCGAACTCCCAAAACACGCGGGTCAATTCCCGTTCCGGCGCTTCAGCCAACCACTCTTTGGCCGATACACCCTGTAATGGGTTCATACGCATATCCAGTGGGCCGTCCCCCATAAAGGAGAACCCCCGATCCGGATTGTCCAGTTGCGGTGAAGAAACCCCAAGATCCAGCAAGATGCCATCCAGGCCTTCAACAACGCCCCATTCACGGACGTAGCGTTCCATATCTGCAAAGTTGCCGAGGACGATGGAGAAACGCGGATCACTTCCCAGCGCATTCTCTCCGGCGGCTACCGCCTCCGGGTCCCTGTCCAGGGACAACAAGCAGCCTTTCCTGGACAAGCGGGCCAATATCGCCCGGCTATGTCCTCCTCTGCCAAAGGTGCCGTCAAGGTACTTCCCGTCGGGCCGGATGTTGAGCGCTTCCACCACTTCTTCCAGTAACACTGGCCGGTGTTGGTAATCGCTCATCTACTCCGTCGTGCACCTCTGGCCGTCTTAGTCGCCTTAAAGAACCAGGCGAGCCATTTCTTCTGATGCAGCTTCGTCAAGACTGCGTTCTTCTTCTACCCTCTTCTGGTTCAGAATCGTCTCATTCCAAATTTCGAAACGGTCACCCATCCCCAGCAACACGACCCGCTTTTCAAGGCCTGCCACTTGCCGCAGCGTCTGCGGCAGTTGAATCCGGCCGTTCGTATCCGGTTCAACGGCACTTGCACTCCCCACCAGTTTTCTTTGCAGGCTGCGATGACCCGGGTTGAACGTGCTCAAGCTCGTCACTTCGTCGCGAACCCGTTCCCACTCCTGCTCCGGGTAGAGATAGAGTGCGCCGGAATCGAACGCGCTGTAGGTAAGCACCAGCTTTCCACCGTGCGCTTCAAGGATCGAATCCCGGTAGCGCATCGGTATGGCCAGACGCCCTTTTGCGTCCAGGTTGATGGCGGTCTCACCAAAATACACTGTCTTCCCACTTATCCTACACTAATTCCCACAAATACCCACTGAATTGCACAATAGTGATTTCCTTGGCGAATGTCAAGCACAGCAATTACTTAGCGAAACCTGCCGCAGTCATTACAGCAAGTACAAAAGGCACCGCTACGGCCAGAAAGTGGCAAAGAAATGGCAGGAAGGATTTGTAAGACGATTGACATTACAGCTGATGCGTGTCAGGGAATTGGGAGACGGATCAGAAATACAATCAAGGCGGTCACAAATGCAAAAGACTTTTCGCCACTGTTTGGTGTCCTGAGGATGTGGAGCTGTTATTGTGCTTCAAAAGGAGAGAACGATGAAAAGAAAGTGTTTAATGATGTTAGCAGGCTTGATCATCTTGCCAGGCTCAGCTATTTCCCAAACCGATATTTCTCCAACTGCCGCAGATATTGCTGAAAAAGAGAAGATCTACTCCCCCTATGTAGAACGAACTGTGCGGAACAGCGATTTCGCCGAAGGTGTTTACTGGGGCGATACCCACCTGCACACCCGCTACTCCTCGGATTCGGGCATGATTGGCAACCGCCTGGGGCCTGATGAAGCCTACCGCTTTGCCAAGGGGGAAGAGGTATTGACCAGCACCGGGCAGCGAGCCCGCCTGATCAGGCCGCTGGATTTCCTCGTGGTGTCCGACCACGCGGAAGCGCTGGGGCTCGCACCCTTTATCGCGGAAGGTAACCCCGACCTGCTGGCCACCAAGAGCGGCAAAAGGTGGTACGAGATGGTTAACGCCGGTCAAGGCTATGAGGCCTTTCGTGAGTGGGCCGGCACCATGTTCACCGGTGATCCGATAAAGAGCCCGGCGATGCAGCGTTCGGTCTGGGACCGCCAGATCGAGGCTGCCGAGGCGCATGACAACCCGGGCCAATTCACCGCGCTGATCGGTTTCGAATGGACTTCGCTTAACACCGCGGAAACCCCGAGCAACCTGCACCGCGTAGTCATTTTCAGGGACGACGGACGCAGGGCATCACGGGTGATACCCTTCACCGCGTATCAGTCGATGGACCCGGAAGACCTGTGGAAGTACATGGCGGACTATGAGGAAAAAGTTGGCGGCCGGATCATGGCCATTCCGCATAACGGCAATATGTCCAACGGATTGATGTTCTCCATCGAGCGGCTCAACGGCCGGAAGATCGATCGCGACTACGCCGAAGCCCGAATGAAGTGGGAACCGCTGTACGAGGTCACCCAGATCAAGGGCGACGGCGAAGCCCACCCATTCCTTTCCACCGAGGATGAATTCGCGGACTACGGCACCTGGGACAAGGCCGACATCGCCGGAACGAAGCCCAAGGAAGACTGGATGCTGCAGTATGAATACGCGCGCACGGCTCTTCAGGTCGGTCTGCAACAAGAACTGAAACTGGGCGCCAATCCGTTCAAATTCGGTATGGTCGGCAGCACGGATGCCCATACCTCCCTCGCTGCAACGCGCGACGAGAATTTCTGGGGCAAGATGCCAACGGCCGAACCCTCGCCGGACCGGTATGAGCACTATGTCATCAAGTCACTCACTGGTGATGATCAATATTCCACCTACGAATACGAGACCCTGGCCTCCGGCCTGGCGGCGGTCTGGGCGCGAGAGAATACCCGCGAGGGCATCTTCAACGGAATGCAGAAAAAGGAGACCTACGCCACCACAGGCACCCGAATCACCGTACGCTTCTTTGGTGGCTGGGACTACGCCGAGAACGATGTCTTTAAGCCGGATGTGGTCAGCATTGGTTATGAAAAAGGTGTACCCATGGGTGGCGACATGCCAGCCAGGCCAGACGGCAAAAAGGCTCCGACGTTCATGGTCGGCGCATTGAAAGATCCCTGGTCCGGTAATCTGGACCGTATCCAGATCATCAAGGGCTGGGTTGACAGAAAAGGGAATCGCCATGAAAAAATCTACGACGTCGCGGTATCGGACGGCCGCTCCATCGACGACGATGGAAGGTGCCGAACACCAGTGGGCAACACGGTAGACGAGCAGAACGCCACCTACCTGAACAACATTGGTGATGCGGAATTGCGCGTAATGTGGATCGATCCTGATTTCGATCCCGAGGTTCCGGCCGTATACTACGCGCGAGTAATGGAAATCCCGACACCCACCTGGCAGAGCTATGACCAGGCGTTTTTCGGCATGGAGATGGAAGCCGATGTGCCTCTGAGCCACCAGGAGCGCGCCTACACCAGTCCAATTTGGTACACACCATAACCCTTCAGGAGAGAGTCATGAAAATCATGCTGAATCCTGGTCGCACACTGGCGACACTGGCTTCGTCGGTATTCGTTGTAATGGCCGCAAGCAGCGCAACGGCCGAATCCAGCCCAGTCGGAATGATTCCGATACCCGAGGACTCGGATAATGTAGTGCGTGCGCCCAGTTATTCTCCCTATGCCGGCCGGAATTTCCCGACCCGGGTGTTTTGGGGCGATACACACGTGCACACAGATAATTCACTCGATGCGAAGGGATTTGGAGCAAGTGTCGATGTGGCTGATGCTTACCGCCTGGCTCGCGGCGAAGAGGTCGTGTCCAGCACGGGTATACCCTTCAAACTGTCACGCCCACTGGACTGGCTGGTCGTAGCCGATCACTTCTATTTTTTTTTTTTTTTTTTTGTTTTTATTGCCGGCAACCCACGCCTGTTGAGTGATCCGCAGGTCAGGAAATGGCATGAGCAGTTCAATGAAGGCGGTGAAACCGCTTTCCAGGCCACGATGGATGTGATCAACAGGTTCTCGCAAGGCAACGTGCCCGAAGTGGTGCTCGACCGCGGCTTTCAGAAGACGATTTGGGACGACGTGGTTGACACTGCTGAAGCCTTCAACGAGCCAGGACGCTTTTCGGCCATCATCGGCTACGAATGGACGTCCACCGAGGACGGCAATAATCTCCATCGCAATGTGATATACCGCGATGACGGCGACGTCGCACGCCAGATCGTGCCCTACACCACGGCCGAAAGCTTCAATCCGGAAGACCTGTGGAAATGGATGGCGAATTTCGAAGAGAAGACCGGCGGCCAGGTGCTGACGCTGGCGCACAACGGCAATATGTCCAACGGCATCATGTTCCCGGTTGAGGTCAACCCCGCCACCGGCAAAAAACTCGGGGCCGACTACATGGAGGCACGTATCCGCTGGGAGCCGCTTTACGAAGTCACCCAGATCAAGGGTGACGGCGAGACCCACCCGTTCCTTTCTCCGGATGACGAGTTTGCGGATTTTGAAACCCTGGCGCTGGGTAACCTGAACCTCACCGTGGTCAAGACCGAGGACATGTTGAATTATGAATACGCCCGAAAAGCATTGAAGGACGGTTTGAAACTGGCGGAGAAGTTCGGCACGAACCCCTATAAGTTCGGCATGGTCGGCTCCACTGACACGCATACCGGGCTGACGGCTGTGGAAGAAGAAAACTACATCGGCAAGCATGCGGGCACGGAACCGTCAGCGGGGCGTTGGGACCACCCGATGGCCAAGTTCGCCGGCCGGCAATATGATGGTTGGGCGATGTCTGCATCAGGTTATGCAGGAGTGTGGGCCACTGAGAACACACGCGAAGCCATTTGGGACGCCATGATGCGCAAGGAAGTCTACGCGACCTCCGGGCCACGTATCCTGGTGCGCTTCTTCGGCGGCTGGGACTTCGTCGAGCAGGACGCCGCGACCCGGCTCCCCGCGGAAGTCGGCTATACCAAGGGCGTGCCGATGGGTGGAGACCTCAGCGCCGCACCAAAGGGACAATCGCCGAAATTCCTGGTGGCCGCGCTGAAGGATCCGCTCAGTGGCAACCTCGACCGCATTCAGATCGTCAAAGGCTGGCTGGACAGTAAAGGCGAGACCCACGAGAGAGTTTATGACGTGGCCTGGAGCGATACCGACCGGCGTCAACCGGGCGCCAACGGCAAGTTGCCTGCGGTCGGAAACACCGTCGATCTCGAGAACGCAACATGGTCCAACACCATCGGCGATCCCGAACTGATGACCTTGTGGGAAGATCCCGATTTCGATCCGGATCAGAGTGCGTTTTACTACGCGCGCGTGATTGAAATTCCAACACCCCGGTGGGTAGTCTACGACGCCAAGCGCTACGGCATAAAGCTCGGTGACGAAGTCTGGACAACCTTGCAGGAGAGAGCCTACACCTCACCGATCTGGTATACACCTTGAGAAATTACAGGTAAGTAAATACTGAAAATACCCGGCCTGTCGCCGGGTATTTCTTTAATACAGTCAATTTCCGCCTGTGATAATGTTCCTGTTCTGATACCCATTCTGCGACGAAGCCATTTCGGACTCCAGCCGGCGCCAACGGATTCTCTACATGCTTGGTCTGATCCTCACAGGTGAAGCCATTTACGCATTGCCGTTCCACGTGACTCGCTTCTTTCGCCCGACAGTATTGGAAGTATTCGAATTGAGCAATACAGAGTTGGGCACCGCACAGGCGCTCTATGGCGTCGTCGCAATGTTGGCTTACTTCCCCGGAGGTCTTCTGGCAGACCGTTTTTCGACGCGCCTGCTCATCACGATTTCTCTGTTTTCAACTGCAGCTGGTGGTTTGTACATGGCAACCCTGCCCGGTTTCCATGGATCGGTATTCATCTGGGGATTCTTCGGTTTTACGACCATCCTGCTGTTCTGGGCAGCATTGATCCGGGCTACCCGGGAGTGGGGTGGGACCGACCAACAGGGCCGCGCCTATGGACTGTTGGAGGGCGGGCGTGGGTTACTTGCTGCCGCCTGGGCTTCCATTGCAGCGATTTTATTCGGCTTCTTGTTTCCGGATGGCATCGCTTCGGCGAGCTTCGGGGACAAGAGAGAAGCATTACGCCTGATCATATATGGCTATACGGTCGTCACGATGACGGCTGGGGTTTTCGCCTGGTTTTCATTGGCCAATCCCCTTCCGGGCAAGCAACGCGATCTGGAAGAATGGAAGCCCAGCTCGGAAAACGCGTGCGCGCATATCCTGCAAGTACTGCGAATGCCTGCGGTCTGGCTCATTTCCGTGATCGTCATTTGCGCCTATGTTTCATACAAGGGATTTGATAACTACTCGTTGTACGCGGTGGAAGGGTTTGGCATGACAGAGATCGAATCCGCGAGAATCGCCGCCATCGGAGCATGGATGCGGCCAATTGCAGCTCTCGCTGCAGGTCTGTTGGGCGACCGTTTCCTTGTTTCGCGCATGACCGTGGCCTGTTTTGCACTATTGTTACTGTCTCACCTTTTTTTCGCAGTCCTGACGCCCGAACCCGGAGTGACCTGGATTCTGCTTTTCAATATCCTGATCGGAGGCAGTGCCATGTTTGGCCTGCGCGGGCTTTACTATGCGTTGTTTGAAGAATCCAGGATTCCGACCGCTGTCACCGGGACAGCCGTCGGCCTGGTTTCAGTCCTGGGTTACACGCCCGATATTTTCGTCAGCTATGTCGGTGGCGTACTGCTCGACGAAGCGCCCGGGCTCGCCGGGCACCAGCACTATTTTTACTTCCTGGCGGTATTTGCAGCCATCGGCTTGTTCGCCGGCTTTGTGCTGATGCGTATTCTGCGGCGGACTGCATCGGTGACTTACTCGTCTCGAAGTGAATTAGCGAAAAAGGGAGCCGGCCGATAAGCCGGGTTCTGTCGTGGACAATCATTCATCTGGGACTGCCGTCACCGGCAGCCTCGAGCGACCTACCCGAAAGCGCCGCGGGCCACGGCATCGCTTTCCTATTTGGTCTTGCTCCAGGTGGGGTTTACCTAGCCGCAGCGTGTTGCCACCTGCGCGGTGCGCTCTTACCGCACCATTTCACCCTTACCAGTTTCCTGGCGGTATATTTTCTGTTGCACTTTCCGTAGGCTCGCGCCCCCCAGGCGTTACCTGGCACCCTGCCCTGTGGAGCCCGGACTTTCCTCCCCGCCCCGAACTAATGATCGAAACGGAGCGATTGCCTGGCCGGCTCCCGGTTCTATTTTCCCTCACCAGAGGGCGGATTGATAGGGCGGCCCCCGATTATCTTCCGGATTCGAGAACCTGGTAAAGTTCCCGGCGGGACACACCGTGCACCTTGGCCGCAATTCTTGCGGCCTGGCTGACGCCGAGATGTTCCGCCAGTTCACGGGCAAGCTCCAGCGCTTCCGGCAACCTGTCATCTTCATCCGCATCACAGCCCGCAACCAGCAGTACGAATTCCCCTTTGCGCTGATTCGCATCGCTTTCAACCCGATTTCTAAGGGCCGATACCGTGTCGCGCAGGACTGTCTCGAATTGCTTGGTCAACTCCCGGCACAGCACCACAGCTCGATCGCTCCCAAACACCTGTTCCAGGTCTGCAAGACTCGCACTTATACGATGGCTCGACTCGAAAAAAACCAGTGTGCGTTGCTCGGATTTCAGGCGGCGCAATCGCTTCAGTCGAGCAGATTGCTTTGCTGGAAGAAAACCATCGAAAACGAAGCGGTCTGTCGGCAATCCGCTGATGGAAAGCGCCGCGGTAATCGAACTCGGGCCGGGTATGGCGACCACCTCAATCCCGGCTTCAGCTGCCAGCCCGACCAGCCGGAACCCGGGATCGGAGAGTAAAGGCGTGCCCGCATCGGAAACCAGCGCGACCGATTCCCCGGCGCGGAGCCGTTCCACCAATATGGGTGCGCGTTGCTCTTCATTGTGCTCGTGGAGGGCAAGCAGCGGCGTATCCACGCCATGCCTGGAAAGCAGGACACGGCTGCGGCGCGTGTCTTCCGCCGCAATCACATCCACATCGGCGAGCACTTCCAATGCGCGGAGCGTGATGTCCTCGAGGTTTCCAATGGGTGTTGCGACAATAAAAAGACGGGCGTCTGCCATAAGGAACATATTATGAATCAAAGAGCCCCGGCTTGCGGTATCATTTTGCTCAGACCGGAGCCCGGCTGTCTTTGCAACGCCGGGAAAAAGCTGGAACCAAAGCAACCGTGAACAGACTACTCTCATCGCGAAATCGCGAATTGCCGCGCAAATCGCCCCGGCTCACCGGTCACCTGGTGTTGCTCATGATCCTGGCGCTGCCGGCCTGCACGACCACGGCGCCATGGCCTGAGAAAACGCCGGTCTCTGAATCGGCGGCCGAGGCTGCGTTCAACAGGGGTGCTTTTGAGCAGGCCGCGACCACCTGGCAAAAAGCAGCCCTTGACGCAGATCCCGGCGAGGCCGCGAGTCTGCGCGTCAGAGCCGCCGATGCCTGGCTATTGGCGGGCGACGAAGAAAATGCAGAGAACATGCTTCGGTGGATCGAACGAACCGTGCTGGCGTCACGCGATCAGGCCAGGCTGGACCTCGTACTGGCCGATCTCGCGCTGCGGCGCAACCGTCCGGACGAAGCTGAATTACTGTTGCGTCAGGCCAAGGCGTCACTCCCGGCTTCGAGCCGATCACGCTATGAAGGCCTTTACGCTCGCGTATTGCAGCAATTATCCAGTCCGGCATCTCGCGAAATCTCCAACGCGGTAAAGCTCAGCGACGGCTTGCGCTTTTATGACCCCCATGCCTCGGTGGAAATGATGCGCACCCTGGAAAACGTCTCCTCGGGTGAACTGGCGATCCGCTCGGCCAACCCCAGGGCAGAGCGGCAATTGACCGGCTGGCTGGACCTGGCCCTGGTGATCCGGCAAAACCTCGTCATCCCTGACGGAATCTCTGCTGCGGTTAGCGAATGGAAGGGGCGTCAGCCTTATCATCTGCTTACCGAAGAACAGGCGCTGGATACGTGGTTGCGTTACCGTCAACTGTTTGCACCGCCGCGAAAAATTGGCGTGCTCCTGCCTGGATCCGGGCGCCTGAAGTCGGCTGGCGAGGCAATCCGGGACGGACTGGTGAGCGCTTACCTTGACCGGCCAGGCGGTGCCGAAATCCTGTTTTTTCCTACTGCGGATGACTCACAGTCCTCGATTTCCGCTTATTTCAATGCGCTGGATGCTGGAGTCGACTGGATCATCGGCCCATTGCGCAAGGAATCCATTGAATCCATGCTCAACCTGGCGGGCTTGACCACCCCTGTGCTCGCGCTGAATGAACTCCCCCCGGGCTTTATCGCTCCGCTGGGGCTTGCTGGCCAGGTGAGCGGAATCTCCCTGTCACAGGAGGATGAGGCGGCAGCTGCGGCTTCACACGCCGCTGCTTCCGGTTACAAACGCGCAATCGTGCTCGCGCCCGAAAGCGCCTGGGGCGAGCGCATGGCTGGTGCTTTCGAAGGAGAATTCCTACAGGAAGACAGGGAAATCCTGGCGGCATTACGCTACGTGGAATCCGAGAATGATCATAGCGTGGTTCTTCAGCGTGCGCTTAAGATCGACGAAAGCACCGCACGCAAAAGAAGACTGGAGAACACACTTCGAATGAACCTGGAATTCGAACCGACCCGACGGCAGGATGTTGATGTGATTTTCATGGCTGCAAACCCGACACAGGCCAAATCGATTCGACCACAACTCCGGTTCCACGATGCAGGCGATATTCCGGTTTACGCAACCGGCCGGATTTACAGCGGGCAACCCGATCCCAAGCAGAACCAGGACCTGAATGGCGTGAGGTTTCCTGCCACTCCGTGGCATCTATCCCATTCATCAAAAGAAGAAGTTCCTGTGCTCCCGAGCCTGCGAAACGGCATTCTCGGTTCGCTTTTCGCACTCGGACAGGATGCCTGGAACCTGCTTCCGTGGCTGGAACTGATGAGAAAGGATCCCGATTTCGTTTTTCCCGGCCAATCGGGCAAGTACCGCGCCACCAGTGACAATAAGCTCAGCCGAACACCTGCATGGGCTGAATTCAGACGCGGCCGTCCGGTTATCCTGCCCGATCAAACGCCGGAACCATCAATCAAGCTGACGCAACCGGGTGTACAGACTGGCCGGTTGCGGGACTGAATGCTCACGACGCGTCAACAGGGCGGCGAGTGGGAGCGGGTGGCTGAATCTTTCCTGAAAAAGCGTGGTCTGAAGACTCTGAAAAAGAATTTTCAGGGCCGATTCGGTGAAATCGACCTGGTGATGCTGGACGGCGATACGCTGGTGTTCACCGAGGTCAGGTACCGGCGAAACAGTTTCCATGGCAGCGGTGCTGAAAGCGTGACGTGGACCAAGCAGAAACGCATCGTCAGCGCCGCCAGGCGATTCCTCCAATGTCACGACAGACACCACTCACGGTGCTGCAGATTTGATGTCGTTTCGATTGGGACTGAAGAGGGAAAAACGGTCCTTGACTGGATACGTGGCGCATTCGATGCGGGGTGATCGATTGATCAGGAATGAGAACAGGCAGGAAACCATGAGCAGATTCCGTTCAGCACATTTTTCAGGGCGCCCGGGCCTGGTGACAGTGGCCATGATCATCGGGTTTAGCCTGGCGCTCGATGGCTGCACTCCGGGCAAGGAGCGGCGGAGCTTCGGCACAGTCATCGATGACCAGACAGTGGAAGTTAAAGTTCTGGATCTGCTCTACTCACGACCGGAATTCGACGATCGCGATCACATCAAGGTTGAAGCACACAACGCAACGCTCCTGCTGGCTGGCGAAACCAGCAGCGAGGAGAACAAGGCCCTGGCCTCGAAGCTGGCATCGCAAATCAAATCAGTGGATCGCGTCGTCAATGAGCTCGAGGTCATGCCGGTCGCCAGCACTTCGGGCCGCTTGCACAACAGCTACATCAGCTCCAAGGTAAATACCCGGCTGACGACGTCCAATCCGATCGAGGGCTTTGACGCCGGCAGGATCAAGGTGCTGACTGCCCATGGAAATGTGTACCTGATGGGCACCGTCAGCCGCGAGGATGGCGATGCCGTGGCCGAGGTCGTCCGGAATGTCGGCGGCGTCAGGAAGGTGGTGAAAGTTTTCGATTACGTGGATTAGAGGGCCGATCCGAGCAGAAACAGAATGGCCATGGCGTACAGGGCGGCGATGATGTCATCGAGCATGATACCCAGGCCGCCGCTGAACCGTTTTTCTGCCAGGCAGAACCGCAAGCACCAGCCAGAACCCGGCGGGCGGCAAGTTTTTGAGCGGCAAGGCGAAAGGAACGGCAACGATCGTACCCATGGTTCCAGGCGCATATCTGGACAGGCCCGAACCCAGGCCGAAGGCCAGGAAACCAGCGGGCGTGCCCCATACGATGCCCCGAACCGTCTTGTCCTGTTCAATCAGGCTGCTCAGACTTTTACTGACCTGGTTCATCTGAAATGCTCGTAACCTCTGTCCGCCGCTTCGTATCTCCCGCCGGCCGGGTCCTTCACAGAGAGGCCAGGATTGTCGTCCACGGTACCGATGACCGTCAGGGTTGTTTGGCCGCGAAGTGCAAGTTCATCAATCCGTCCCAGCGAGGAAGGCGGAATCGTGAAGCACAACTCGTAATCGTCACCACCCGAGAGCTGGAGCGGCCATCGGATGTCGTCTGGCAGGAGCTCAAGGCTCTTGGGACAGGGTAACTTGCTCAGTTCGAGTTCGGCACCCATTGATGACTGCTCCAGTATGTGGCCCAGGTCTGCGAGCAACCCATCGGAAATATCGATACATGAAGTGGCAAGCCCCTGTAATGCCTTGCCGAGAGCCAGGCGGGGGCGCGGAAATTCAAGCGCCTGAAGGTCTTCCGGGTCGGGCAAACCGCCGGTACGCAGCAGTCTCAGGGCATTGGCTGCAGCCCCTGGCGCACCTGAAACCACGATGAGATCACCCGGCTGCGCACCGCTCCGGGTCAGAGCTCGGCCTTCGCTTACCAGCCCCAGCGCGGTGATACTGATATTCAGGCTGCCTGAACTGATGTCTCCGCCGGCAAGGGTTATCCGGGATTTTCTGGCCAGTTCCGCCATACCTTCGGCGAAAGCATCTGTCCAGCCGGGGTCAGCTGAAGGCAGGGTCAGCGCCATGAGAAACCAGGCCGGATCAGCACCCATTGCAGCGAGGTCGCTGAGATTGACCGCAAGCGACTTGAAGCCGACGGAGCGGGGGCTGGTATCGGGCAAGAAATGGACACCTTCGACCAGGGTGTCAGTGCAAACCACGAGTTGCCGGCCGGCCGGCAAGTCCAGCACCGCGGCATCATCGCCAATACCGATCAGGCACCCGGGTTGCCGATCTGCAGCAACGGGGCTGATGATTTCCTGCAACCGCCTGATCAGATCGAATTCAGGCATCATTACCGGACTCCGGCATTTTCATCCGTTTCAAGCGGGCGCCAATTTCGGGCCGCCTTGTCCAGAACCGCGTTGATATAGGTGTGACCCTGTTCTGAACCAAAACGGTGGGCCAGATCGACACATTCATCCAGAACGACGCGAAAAGGCAGTTCGGGGCAGTTGAGTAATTCGAACGCGCCGATCCTGAGAACCACGCGCTCCATCAGATCGACCTGCGCCATCGGGCGATCAAGAAAAGGCTGAAGAGCCTCATCCAGCCCTTCCTGCCCCGCACTGACGCCACGCAGAAGTTCCTCGAAATGGCTTTTATCGACCCCGCTCATGTCCTGAACCTCGTGAAATTGTCGCAGAATTTCATCCGCGTCCTGGCCGGTGATCTGCCATTGGTAAATGGCCTGCAAAGCCCGCCGCCGCGCTCGCCTGCGTGGCTCGAAATGTTGCTTATCGCTCATCAGTCAGGGGTGTCGGAAAGATACTCTTTCACCGCGCGCATGGTTCCAACCATCTCGATGGCCGTCATGACGGCATCAAATCCCTTGTTCCCTTCACCGGTGCCGGCACGCTCGAGCGCCTGTTCCACGGTATCCGTGGTGAGCACACCGAAGGACACGGGAATACCGTAATCCAGCGAAACCCGGCTGAGGCCACTGGCGCACTCACCCGCAACATAATCGAAATGCGGCGTGCCGCCCCGGACCACGGCGCCAAGTGCAACAATCGCTTCATAGTGGCCCGAGGAAGCCAACTGAGCAGCCAGTAAGGGCAGTTCAAAGGCACCAGGGACCCAAACCAGTCGCAGGCGCGATTCTTCGATCCCACGGCGTTCCAGGGCGTCCTGAGCACCTGCCACCAGCTGATCTACGATGAAGCGGTTAAAACGGCTCGCGATCACGGCGATGTTCATATCATTAGCCGGTTCCATCGATTTGATTTCTTTCATCCCGCCTCCCCTTTCTCGGCCAGGGTATCGATGTATTCCACAACCTCGAGTCCGAACCCGGCCAGTCCCGTCAATTTCCACGGGGCGCTCAGCAGCCGCATTTTGCAAATCCCGAGATCCGCGATGATCTGAGCTCCAATTCCGTAGGTTCTCAGCTCCCGTGAACTCCTGTTATCGCCGTTGGCCTCGACCGCCAGCGCAGGTTTTTCCTGAATCTGCCGCAGGATATCGTCCTCATCCCTGTTGCCACCCAAAACCAGAACGAGGCCGTTGTTTTCAGCATCAATCTGGGCGAGCGCCGTTCTCAATGGCATACCAAAATCAGATCGATGGATAGACAATACGTCGCTCAGTGGATTCTGAACATGAACGCGGACCAGACAGGGCTTTCCGGCATCGAGCTCTCCCCTGGTCAGGGCCAGGTGCAGGCGACCTTCAATCTTATCCCGGTACGTGTGCAGCCTGAACGGTCCGAAATCCGTCACGACCTCATGCGTGGAAACATGTTCCACCGTCTTTTCCGTTTCCATGCGGTAATGGATCAGGTCTGCAATCGTACCGATCTTCAGGCTGTGCTCCTGCGCAAACTCTTCCAGTTCACGCCGGCGCGCCATGCTGCCGTCCTCGTTGAGAATCTCTACGAGTACCGCGGCGGGCTCCAGGCCTGCAAGCATCGCCATGTCAACGCTCGCCTCGGTGTGCCCGGCGCGAGCCAGTACCCCACCCGGCTGAGACATCAGTGGAAAGACGTGCCCCGGCTGGGATAAGTCTTTCGCAGAGGCGTCGGGACGCACTGCGGTGCGGATGGTGTGTGCCCGGTCATAGGCAGAAATACCGGTAGTGATACCCTCGGCCGCTTCTATGGAAACGGTAAAATTCGTGGCAAAGCGGGTCTGGTTTTCATTGACCATCAGGGGCAGCTTCAACTGCTTGCAACGCTCCCGCGTCAATGGCAGGCAGATCAGTCCGCGGCCAAATCGCGCCATGAAGTTGATGTCTTCCGGACGAATTTTCGAGGCAGCCATGATCAGGTCGCCTTCGTTTTCACGTTCCTGGTCGTCCATGAGCACGATCATCCGGCCTTCGCGGATGTCTTCCAGCAGTTCGGGGATGGTATTCAGAGCATATCGTGTCGGCATTATTTTAATCCAGGCCCTGGCCAGTAACGGTGTCAGGCGTCGAATCCGGGCCGGCCGGCGCCATCAGGCGTTCGAGATATCGTGCGATCAGGTCAACTTCGAGATTTACTTGATCACCCGGCTTCAGTCGCCCCAGGGTTGTGATTTCCAGGGTATGCGGAATCAGGCAGACGGAAAATTTCCGGTCGTCCACCTCGTTTACCGTCAGGCTGACGCCGTCGAGGCAGACGGACCCTTTCCTGGCGATATAACGCGCCAATTCCCGTGGCACCTCGAATTCAAAGCGTTCTGCACGGGCATCCTCACGCCGGGAAACCAGTCGCGCTTTGCCATCGACATGTCCGGTCACCAGGTGCCCCCCCATGCGGTCATCCATGCTGAGCGCAAGTTCCAGGTTGACCTGCTGACCTTCCCGCAGGGAACCCAGCGTTGTCAGGCTCAGAGTCTCCTGGGACACATCGGCGACAAAACCGGAAACGCCGGGTTCGAGCATGGTCAGACAGGTGCCGGAAACAGAGATGCTGTCGCCTGGCCTCGCTGACTCCAGACTCAGTTCGTCGCAGCGTATTTTCAGCCTGCAGTCTCCGCCAACTTCAGTTCTTTTCAGCAGAGTGCCCCTGGAAATAACAATACCGGTAAACATGATCAGTGCCTGAATTTTGGTTGTAATCGGATTCTCAAATCATCGCCGAGTTTTATGGTCTCGAGCACTTCTAAATGCGTTCTGTCCGCCATGGATTCAAGCGATCCGAGCGCAAAGGGCCCCGGGCCGCCTTCTCCCAGCAACACCGGCGCCTGATATATCAGTATTTCGTCGACCAATCGCTCCTTGAGCAGCGCCCCACAGAGTTGCGAGCCGGCTTCCACCTGGACCTCGTTGATCTCTCGCTCAGCCAGTTTTTTCAGCAGCATGCTCAGTTCAATCCTTCCCCCGGAGGCCGGTAAGGGAAGGCACTCAACACCGCTCTCTTCCAGGTTTGCCCGAACCTTGACTGAGCGGTCTCCAGCAACGAGCGATGTACGCGCATCGGCCACGATCCGGCTTTCCGGCGGTGTGCGCCATCGGCTGTCGGCAATAACGCGCAAAGGCTGGATAACTGGCGCGTCGAGCCGCACATTCATCAAAGGATCGTCCGCCAAAACCGTTCCGATGCCGGTCAAAATCGCGGAAGACCTGGCCCGCCAGCGCTGAACGTCACGCCTCGAGTCTTCACTGCTGATCCATTTACTGTCCCCGCCTGGAAGCGCTGTTCGCCCGTCGAGACTGATTGCGCTCTTGATTCGCATCCAGGGCCGCCCGTTTCTCATGCGCATCACAAAGCCCGCATTCAACGATTCGGCTTCCTGCGCCATCAATCCGGTTTCCACCTCGACACCGGCGGCCTGCAGTCGCTCGACGCCGCCGCCATTGACGCGCGGATTGGGGTCTCGCATCGCAATGACGGCACGTTCGATACCGGCTTCCAGCAAGGCCTCCGTACAGGGCGGTGTCCGGCCATGATGAGCACAAGGCTCGAGCGTGACGTATGCGGTCTTTCCCCCGGGAGAATCATCCGTGTCGCGCAAGGCGGCAATTTCAGCATGCGGTCCACCGGCAAATTCATGCCAGCCCTGCCCGATGATTCGCCGGCCATCGGCAATGACACAACCCACTCGAGGGTTGGGGTCTGTTGTAAAGAGCCCCTTGTTCGCCAGCTTTAGAGCAGCGGACATACACTCGTGATCAAAACGGGAAAAAATCACTTGCTGCGCCGATCGGTCTTGTTCCCGTTCGAATCAAGCAGCGAGATCTGCCGCTTATCGCCAATACCGGGGGCGTCCCGCTCCAGCCTCTCGATCACGTCGCGGAAAGCCTGCACGTCTTCGAAACGCTTGTAGACCGATGCGAAACGCACGTAGGCGACCTGGTCCAGTTTACTCAGCTCCCGCATGACCCATTCACCCAGCAATGAACTGGGAATTTCAGAGTCCTCGACCGTGCTGATTTCTCTCAACAGTGCGCGTATGGCGCGTTCGACTTCACGAGTTTCAACGGGCCGCTTTTCCAGCGCCCGGAGCATGCCTTCGCGCAGTTTTTCTTCAGAAAATGCCTCGCGGGCACCATCGGCTTTGATGATCCGTGGCGCCTTGATTTCAGGCGCCTCGTAGGTGTTGAATCGTGAGCCGCAGCTTTCGCACTGGCGCCGTCTCCGAATCTGCAGTCCGTCCCGGGTCAGTCGTGAATCCACGACCCGGGTGTTTTCATGGCTGCAGAAGGGGCACCACATTTAAGGAGACTCGAGCCCTTCGGCATGCGGGTGGGGCTTCTTCGCCTCCGGTGAAACCACTCCGCCCTCATGACCGGGTATTCCGTGCTCCCGCAACTCAGTCGCTGAAGGCGGCCGCACCGTGCTGGAAGAATGCACTGACGCACCGTACACCGGGTATTTGTGGCAGAGCGCCAAGGCGGCGGTTTTTGCCCGCTGTTCGACCGAAGAATCCCCGATACCATCCAGCACATCGCAAATAATTCCAGCCAGTTCCTGACAGTCCGAGACATTGAAGCCCCGGGTGGTGATGGCCGGCGTTCCCAGCCGCAGTCCGCTGGTCACAAATGGCGAACGGGGCTCGCCGGGAACGGTATTCTTGTTCACCGTGATATTGGCCCTGCCCAGTGCTTCTTCGGCTTCTTTTCCGGTAAATTCCTGACCGATCAGGTCAACCAGAAAGAGGTGGTTATCCGTGCCGCCCGAGACGATTTTGTAATTGCGCTCCATCATGATCGCTGCCATGGCCCTGGCATTATCCACCACGTCACGCTGATAGACTTTGAATTCCGGATCCAGGGCTTCCCTGAACGCAACGGCCTTGGCGGCGATTACATGCATCAGCGGGCCGCCCTGTGTACCGGGAAACACAACCGAATTGAGCGCCTTTTCCATTTTTTCATCCGCGTTCGCGAGGATAATTCCCCCGCGCGGACCGCGCAGGGTTTTGTGCGTGGTCGAAGTCACAACATGGGCATGAGGGAGTGGGTTGGGATAGAGCCCGGCGGCCACCAATCCAGCGATGTGGGCCATATCCACCAGGAACCAGGCGCCGACGGAATCGGCAATTTCGCGCATCCTCGCCCAGTCGAGTTCCCGGGAGTAGGCGGAAAAACCGCCGATCAGCATCTTGGGCTGGTTCTTTTTCGCCAGATCCGCGATCGACTCGTAATCGATCATGCCGGTTTCATTATTGATCCCGTACTGCACGGCGTTGAACAGCTTGCCAGAAAAATTGACCGGGCTGCCGTGGGTCAGGTGCCCCCCCTCGTTAAGGCTCATGCCCAGGATGGTGTCGCCCGGATCGAGCAACGCGTGATAAGCAGCCGCGTTTGCCTGGGAGCCCGAATGGGGCTGAACGTTGGCGTAATTCGCCCCAAACAGTTCCTTGGCCCGCTCCCTGGCCAGGTGCTCAGCGATATCGACGTGCTCACAACCACCGTAGTAGCGTTTTCCGGGGTAGCCTTCCGCATACTTGTTGGTCAGTGCGGATCCCTGAGCCTCCATGACCCGGGGGCTGGCATAATTCTCCGAGGCAATCAGTTCTACATGCTCTTCCTGCCTGACCATTTCCGCATCGATCGCATCGGCCAGTTCATTATCATATCCGCGGATGCGGTCACTCGTATCAAACATTCTTCGTCCTGTATTTATGGCTGGAAAGGCGCAATTTCCGGATGATTCGCCCCGGCTGGCCCAGGTTCGGGCGCGAGCCGGCAATTAATGGAAAGACAACCTGTGATTTTAGCATTATTGAAGCGCCGGTCGATGCCGGAGAAGCGAAAATGTTACCGGCCCGCTTATCTGGACCCCGCGCAGGCATTAACGCATAATGCGCCCCGCAAACACATGCAGCTCCAGCGGAAAAACCATGGCTCAATATATTTACACGATGATTGGGGTCAGCAAGGTCGTCCCTCCCAACCGCACCATCATCAAGGACATATCGCTTTCCTTTTTCCCCGGCGCAAAAATTGGCCTGCTGGGCCTGAACGGAGCAGGTAAATCAACGGTATTGCGGATCATGGCGGGTGTTGAAGAAGATTTCGAGGGTGAGGCAAGGCCTCAACCGGGTATTCGGATCGGCTATCTCCCGCAGGAACCAGAACTCGACGAAAGCAAATCGGTGAGGGAAACCGTGGAAGAGGGGGTAGGCGAGATTCGTGACCTGCTGGACCGATTCGACGAGATCAGCATGAAATTCGCAGAGCCGATGGACGATGCATCCATGAACGAGTTACTGGGCGAACAGGCCGAACTCCAGGAAGCCATCGAAGTCGCGAACGGCTGGGAACTGGATCGCACCCTGGAAGTTGCCGCAGACGCCCTGAGACTGCCGGACTGGGACGCCCGGGTCGCGCAACTTTCCGGTGGTGAACGGCGGCGAGTGGCGATTTGCAGACTGTTGCTGGCGGGTCCGGACATGTTGCTGCTCGATGAACCCACGAATCACCTGGACGCCGAATCCGTGGCATGGCTGGAGCACTTCCTGACTGATTTCCCGGGAACCGTCGTAGCCATTACCCATGACCGGTATTTCCTGGATAATGCGGCGGAGTGGATTTTGGAACTGGACCGTGGCTACGGTATTCCGTGGAAGGGCAACTACTCCTCGTGGCTGGAGCAAAAAGACGAGCGTCTGAAGCAGGAAGAGAGCCGCGACGCCGCCCGCCAGCGCTCGATCCATGCCGAACTCGAATGGGTGCGCGCCAATCCAAAAGGGCGCCGGGCAAAGAGCAAGGCCCGCCTGCAGAAGTTTGAAGAACTCACTTCGCAGGAACACCAGAAGCGTAATGAAACCCACGAAATCTACATTCCCGTTGGACAGCGGCTCGGCAACCAGGTCATCGAGGTGGCAGACCTGAGCAAGGGCTTTGGCCATCGATTGCTGATCGATAGACTCAGTTTTAGTGTCCCCCCTGGCGCCATTGTGGGTGTTATCGGAGGAAACGGCGCCGGAAAATCGACCCTTTTTCGCATGCTGACCGGAGAGGAGAAGCCCGACAGCGGGGAAATCCGTATCGGACCAACCGTCGACCTGGCCTACGTGGACCAGAGCCGTGACAGCCTGAACGGTGAACGCAGCGTATGGGAAGAAATTGCCGATGGTGAAGAAATTATCCGCGTGGGTGACTACAAAACCCAGTCGCGCGCCTACGTGGGGCGGTTCAATTTCCGTGGAAGTGACCAGCAAAAACGCGTCCGTGACCTGTCTGGAGGAGAGCGCAACCGGGTGCACCTGGCCAAGCTCCTGCGCTCCGGTGGAAATGTGCTGCTTCTCGATGAGCCTACCAATGACCTCGACGTGGAGACACTGAGGGCTCTGGAGGAGGCCTTGCTTGAATTTCCCGGTTGCGCCCTGGTGATTTCACATGATCGCTGGTTTCTGGACCGGATTGCAACGCACATGCTGGCGTTCGAGGGCGACAGTCATGTCGAGTGGTTTGAAGGCAACTATTCTGAGTACGAAGCCGATCTCAAGCGGCGGCTTGGCGATGAGGCGGCCACGCCTCACCGTGTGAAGTTCAGGAAGCTGGTCTGAACGCAGGGGCTCAAGCATCCGGCAGTTGAAATCTCCGGGCCTTCTCCGGGATAGCGAAGTCTTCAGGGCCTGGCTGGAAGTGGCGTGGATCGTAAGCAAGTGATTCCCTTAACCGGGAATCATCGAATACCAGGTCAAGATTCTGCCGGCGCACCATTTCAGCGTTGAGGTGCTTCCAGGGATCCAGCAATGACGCTGCGCGCACGGCGCCCGCCAGCATCCAGGCCGGCAACGTGACCAGGCGAATTGGCCTTTCGCAAGCTGCCGCTACCTTCCCCGCCATGGACCGATACGTCAGGGTGCTCCCACCGCAAACCTGGCTCTCCAGGCACGGTAGTTCATCTACGGTCAGCGCCCGCACCGCCAGCTCCGCCAGGTCATCAGCATGCACGGGCTGGCGAAGCCCATTGGCCTGGCCGGCCACCGGTATGAAGCCAAAACGCTTGCCCAACCCGGCCAGTACGCTGATGTTCCGGTCCAGGCCGCAGCCGTAGATCAGCGTCGGGCGCAACAGCAGCAAAGCCAGGTGATGCACGGCACAAAGCGCTTTTAGGCGGCTTTCCTGCTTCGCGATTTCAGCCATGTGCCGGCTTTCACTGCGATCACCAGAATTTTCCTTGCTCAACACGCTGCTCGTGCTGAACACAACGGCGCCGCACAGGCCCGGGTGGCTGCGGATCAGTTTCTCCGCCAGGTCAATGGGGCCGCAGGAAATAAGGTAGTCTGCCCCTGCTACCCGGGCCGGATCGCCGTTCACAACCAGCCGGGTGACAAAATCCGGATGGACCCAGTAAACGCCGTCCGCAACCTGGAGTGGAGAGATGGGCGCCCGGCGGCTGATGGCCCTCACCTGGAACCCCTGTGCCTGCAGCCGGGGCAGGAGGAAAACACCCAACTGGCTGGTCGCGCCACTTACGAGGACTGTTTTCCCGGACCCCATGCCGGCTATTTCCTGAACAGGAGCATTGGAAGGGTCAGAGCAAAGCGTATCCAGATTCCTGCAATCACCAGCCAGCGAATGGCGAACGGGTAACCCCCGGACTGGAACTTGACAAAAAAACGCTGCATGCCCCGATGTTTCTGCCAGTGCACCCACATCGGGCGGCTTCGGCTGGAAACACCCTGGTGATGAAAAACGCGCGCAGCGGGAACCAGCAGGCACTGACGGCCTTGCTGGTGCAGTCGATACATCAGATCCAGGTCCTCGCAATGCAGACCATAGCCCTCGTCCATGCAACCGGCCTCTTGAAACGCTGGTATCCGTAGCAACATGCAGGCCCCTGAGACTGCGTCCGCGGCAGTAACCACGTCCGGCAATGCGCTACTCATCTCCACACCCCGGAAAAGAGAAAACCATTGCCCCAGGCGCCATAGACCGGTGAAGGTCACGAACGACCTCCATGGGTCCGGAAATCGGCGCAGCGTGCCTCTCAGCGTTCTTCCATTGCGGTCGACGACAACCGGGCCCGCCAATGCGGCTTCCGGCCATTCATCGAGCGCGCATTTCAGGGCATTGAGCGACCCGGGCAACATTTCGCAGTCCGGATTCAGGATCAACAGGTAGGCCCGGCTGTCGTTCGTTTCCTGCAACGGTCCCACCCCGTCTGGCCCGAGGCTGTGAAAAGCGGAATTGATGGCTCTTGCAAATCCCTGATTCGTATCATTGCCCAGCACTGACACGTTTTCAAAGTGGCCGAAACGCCTGCGTATTTCGTTTTCACTGCCGTCGGACGACGCATTGTCTATGACCGTAAGCCGAATGGGCTCATCCTGGGAAAAAAGGGATTCAACACAGCGGCACAATGCATCGCCCGCGTTGAAATTTACGATGATGACTTCGATTTCCGGCTTCATTTACCGATCAGGCGGCGCCACCAGCCAGAACCGGCCGGAGCCTTTTCCAACCCAGACTTCAGTTTGGCCAGTTCCCGTTCCTTTTCCGCCAGGAGTTCTCCTGCCGACATGTTTTTCCGGATTTCGTGGTAATAGTGTTCGTACACCGACTCAGCGGCGTCGTCGAACAGGCTGAGCCCCTGTTCAGGCAGGGGCAGACTGGTCTCATCAGCGGCACAAACGGCAATGAAATAGACGGGATCATGCCCGGGGGCCGCGGTCGTTGCGATTTCGCCGTCCTGCTCGCGGTGCATCGACACGCCCGGTCTTGGCTCCAGCGACCAGATGGCAGACTGGAACATCAGCTTCTGACCCCACAATCGGTATGCCGGAAAGGTGCGGCTTATCAAAGACTCAAATTCATCACGGTAGAGTTCCTTGACGTGAAATTCATTCCGGTTCTGCCGGCGGTCCGTGTAGACGGCCTTGTCCGGCGATGAAATCAACAGGAAACCATCCGGCTTCAGCACCCGCCTGAACTCGTTCAGCAGAGATTCCTGGCGCTCCAGGTGCTCCAGGGTTTCGAATGAAACAATACAGTCGAATCCGTCGTCTTCAAGGGGTAGATCCAGGCAATCTGATTCCAGGAAAGTGAGGTTGCCCGCCGGATAACGACTCCGGGCATGCTCGATCGCCAGCCCCGAGATATCGACTCCGGTGACTGATGAAGCAACGCTTGCCAACAATGCCGATCCGTAACCTTCGCCGCAAGCGGCATCGAGCACTTTCTTGCCCATGACCAGTTCCCTGGCGAAGACATAGCGGTGAAAATGCTCGTACCAGATCTCGCGCACGCATTCAGGTGTAAACCTTTCCCCTGTAAATCCCAGGTTATCGGACAAAATCCTCTCCGCTACGAATTTCCGCAATGGCTGATTTTAACCCATTGGGACTTCAGCCCGGGCCAGTGCCTTCAGGACTGCTTCCCGGCGGGGTGCAAGCGGGTCGGTGGCGATGAATTCCTCGACCAGCTGGAGGTAAGCCGGGTGGCGGGACAACAACTTCGCCATGCTGGTTTCGTCAGGCTTGAGGCCGATTGGCCCGAAAGAACGCCCCCCCAGGTGAACAATGTAGACATCGTCACACAATACGTTGCGCATACCGATCTGACGGGCTCTCATCGAAAAGTCGTTTTCTTCGCCGTAACCCCGCCCGAAGTACTCTTCATCAAAAACGCCGATATGGTCGATCGCGCGCCGGGAAACCGCCATGCAGAATCCAACAGCCGTCGGTATTTCCGGGTAAATGGCGCTTCCCGAGCCAGCGATAACGCTTGCCACGGCCTCGCGATCGGGCGGCACCGGATTGTTTTCACAAAAGCGCGGCAGCGATGCAATTTCGCCGTTATTGGTCCACGGCGTTGCAGTAGCGATATCGGGATCGGAGGCGAGACAGCGCTGCAATCCCTCGAGCCAGCCGTGGGTAACCTCGGTGTCGGAATTCAGCAGCACGACATCACCACTCGTCATTTGCATGCCGCGATTGGCAGTCGCCACGAATCCCCTGTTTTCTTCATTGGCCCTGAATTCCCATCCAGCACCCAACCCGGTCCGCCATGCCTGAAGCACTGTTTTCACCGCGGCATCGGGCGACGCGTCGTCGATGATGACGATTTCCGATCCCCTGGGAACCGCTGAATGAAGCGCCTGCAGGCACCGCTCCAGCTCTTCTGCCGCATTGAATACCGGAATGACGACTGAAATGGGGACGGCGGGGGATCTGCCCATCGATCAGTGCTTTCCGCTACTGCTATTGCCATTCCAGCGGTGCGGCAGCCGGACCATCCCCATCTCCCTGCTCTCGCCCGAGACGCTGAACCGGATTTCGGCGGTATCGAACAACCTAATCCCCTCGGGATCCATGGCATGGCCACGAATTGAATAACTTCCGGGCAACAGGGGCATCCGCTCGAAGCGGATTCTGAACCGGTAATTCTGGTCATCCAGTGACTCCGGCCGCACGCCGTCAAAATCCGAAGCCACGCCATACACCGGCGTGCCGTCCGCCCTCATCACGCCGACCAGGGCGACCGGTGGCCTGCCGTCGGGAGAGTGCAGCACAATTTCAGCTTCCAGGTCACTGCCGCTGGCGATGACGATGTCGTCACCGACATGACCGGGCAAACTGAATTCGCTCACCCGGTACTGCCCGCCCGTACCCTGCAACGAACGCCGGTGGCGCCGCTCAGCGGCGTTTTTCTCCTCGTGCCAGGCCAGGTAGGACTGCGTGACCGGAAATACGTCACCAAGCTCACGGGTCTTGCCGTCGTGCAGCCAGATTGCCTGCTGACAAAGTTTTTGCACCAGGAACATGCTGTGGGAGACCATCAACAGCGTATTACCCCGCTCCAGGAAAGACTCGATCCAGCGGATGCACTTCTTCTGGAATGACTCGTCACCCACGGCAAGGACCTCATCCGTGATCAGCAGTTCCGGGTCTGAAGCGGCCACCACCGCGAAGCCCAACCGCACGACCATGCCCGAAGAGTAATGTTTGACCGGTTCGTACACGTAGTCGCCAATGTCCGCGAAGGCCAGAATCTCATCGAGTTTCCTGTCCAGCCGCCGTGTGCTCATCCCCAGCAACGCGGCTTTCATCCTGACATTGTCGATTCCCGAAAATTCAGGCTGGAATCCGGCATGAGATCGCCTAATTCGAGACGTGAATAGGCGGTGGTTTCGTTGATCATTGGCATCAACTGCGCCCTATCGGTACGCAAAAAGCTGTGCAGCTGTGCGGTAACCAGGAGATCGCAATAGTCAGGTATTCCACCGGTATCCCTCATCCAATCCTCTGCTTCGAACGCAGCCACGGTAAACTCCGAGGGAAACCGCCATTTTTCCAGGATCATGCTGCTGGTGCGGGCACGCAGGCTTCTTACAGCATCATCGATGATTTCAGGCTGC
>CAMYKC010000005.1:15621-51000 GCA_947258865.1 uncultured Lysobacterales bacterium | reverse complement strand
CAGGAATCGGCCTGAAATATCCCAAAGCGTGTCGCCTCTAACCACGACATATTCATCGGGGTGATCGGAGCGTACGGAAACATCCTGTGCTACGACAACTCCGGTCAGCATAATCGCCACAAAAACGAGGTATATGAGTCTTCTGATCACGTTCCTTCCTCTCTAGTAGGCATCCAGCCATCTGACAGATGCGGTCAGTTTTAACTCTGGCGAACGGGGTCCGCCATTGGCTATCATAATAAATACCGAGACAAAGTTCATCTAAATTATTTTATGCACGTGTAACTCTATGGCCAAACTAGAAATTTTGGAAACACCTGACGCCCGCCTCAAAACGGTGGCAAAACCCGTCGAAATCTTCGACGATGAACTCAGCCGCCTGGTCGAAGACATGATCGAAACCATGTATGAAGCCCAGGGTATCGGGCTGGCAGCGACACAGGTTAATGTACACAAGCGATTACTCGTCCTTGACGTCAGTGATAACCAGGACACGCCGCGAGTGTATATCAATCCGGAAATAATCGGGAGCGAAGGCAGCGAGACCTGCGAAGAAGGTTGTCTTTCCGTACCTGGCATTTATGCCGAAGTGAGCCGCGCGGAAAAAGTGCGCGTCGCCGCCCGGGACCGGGACGGCAATCCTTTCGAAGAGGACCTGGACGGCATGCATGCAGTCTGCCTGCAGCACGAAATCGATCACCTCAATGGCAAACTGTTCATCGACTACCTGTCACCGCTTAAACGCCGAATGGTGATAAAGAAACTCGAAAAACAGCGCAAAATAGCCGGTGAAAAACCTGCCGGAACAGTCTTTTAAATCGATGAATGCCGCAAGCAGATTACGGATTCTGTTCGCGGGAACACCCGATTTCGCAGTCCCGGCGCTGACACAACTGGTAACTGAAAATTTTGCTCCTGTCGCTGTTTTTACCCAACCAGACCGGCCGGCCGGCCGGGGCCGCCAACTTCAGGCAAGCCCGGTTAAGCAGGCTGCGATCGCTGCCGGAATGACAGTGCATCAACCGGTCAGTCTTAAAAATCCCGCTGTAGCTGGTTTGATCGCCGGTTTGAGACCGGACCTGATGATCGTGGTTGCCTATGGCCTCATCCTCCCCGGTGAAATCCTCGATCTGCCCGTCCACGGCTGCTGGAACATTCATGCATCATTACTTCCCCGATGGCGCGGCGCAGCGCCCATCCAGCGCGCGATCGAGGCTGGTGACGAGAAGTCCGGTGTTTGTATCATGCAAATGGACGCCGGCCTGGACACCGGACCCGTCATCCGCCGTGTGAGTATTCCACTGAGCGGTGCTGAAACCGGTGGTGAACTGCACGATCGCCTGGCGGGCGGTAATCTTTCAGAAAAATCGGCTGCGGCTGCAAAGCTTGAAAAAAGAGAAGCCCGGATTCAATGGAAGGAGCCTGCTGCGGTGCTGGAAAGGCGGATTCGGGCATTCAATCCTTGGCCCGTCGCCTGGTGCATGATCGATGGGGAACGGACACGAATCTGGAAAGCAGTCTGCATGACGGAGCATTCCGAACAGGAGCCGGGCTCCGTACTGGCTGCCGGACGGGAAGGAATCGACGTGGCAACCGGCGAGCTTGTAATCCGCCTGGAGGAGCTCCAGAGGCCCGGAAAGCGCCGTATGAGCGCAGCCGATTACCTGAATGCGCGCAGCCTGCCTGGCAGGCTGGATAACGGCTCATGAGCAAATCGTCAGTCAATAGCGCGCGGCTTGCCGCGCTATCCATGCTGGAAGCGGTATTGGACAAAGGCACAAACCTGGGCGATGCAGAAGGTGGTCTTCTACATGCAGACCCCCGGGACCAGGCGCAAGCCCGCCACCTTGCCTACGGAGTCACGCGCTGGCTCACAGCCCTTGACTGGCTGGCAGCTAAGCTTCTGCAGAAACCTTTGAAACGGCGCGATCAGGATATTCATCGGCTGATACTGCTGGGTCTTTTCGAACTCTGGAAGGGCGGTTCATCTCCACATGCCGCTATCAACGAAACAACAGAAAGCGCCCGCAAGCTGGGAAAACCATGGGCCGTAGCGCTCATCAACGCCATTCTGCGCCGCTTTCAGCGCGAACAGGAAGCATGGCTCAAAGAGCTCGACAGCAAGGAAGAACGGTTCGCACATCCAGACTGGCTTCTCCGGCAGCTCAAGGCGGACTGGCCGGACGACTGGATGGAAATCATGAAAGCAAACAACCACGCGGCCCCGCTTTGGTTGCGGCTGAATCAAAATCATGCAATATCCGGCACGATAGTTGCTCTCGAGAAAGAAGGTTTCTCGGTGGCTCGCCATCCACTCGTTTCCGGTGCAGTCAAAATCAGTCCTGCTGCAGCGGTCAATGCTCTTCCCGGCTTCGGTCAGGGTCTCTTTTCCGTGCAGGACCCGGCCGCACAACTGGCCGCCGAACTGCTGGAAGTCAGCGACAATCTGCGTGTTCTGGATGCCTGTGCAGCGCCCGGTGGCAAGACCTGCCACATCCTGGAGTGCGCACCCGGCGCAGCGCTGACGGCCCTGGACCGCAGTACGGAACGCCTTGCATTGATCGACGAGAACATCAAGCGACAGGGCTTGGTCGATTGCAGTCACATAAAACTTCTGGCCGCCGATGCTTCCAAACCCGACTCGTGGTGGGATGGTTCACCTTACGACCGCATCCTCCTGGACGCGCCCTGCAGTGCGACCGGCGTCATTCGCAGGCACCCGGAAATCAAGTGGCTGCGATCACCTCAACAGGTCCGGAACGCGATCAATATGCAATCCCGTCTGCTGGACCGGCTCTGGCCACTGCTTAAACCTGGCGGTATCCTTTTGTACGCCACGTGCTCGGTGCTCAAAGATGAAAACAGCAGGCAGATCAGGCAATTTATCGAACGGCGGACGGACGGGAAACCGATCGACCTGGCTGCCGAATGGGGTCGTGAACTTGAATTCGGCCGCCAGATACTGCCGGGCGATCAGGAAATGGACGGGTTTTACTATGCCGTCCTGCACAAACATGCCTGAACCTGCCCACCTGGCTCTGCTCGTGGTGCTCCTGGCGTGCGCCGGCTGTTCCGCATCATCTGAAGGCGGCAGCTTCGAAGTTAGCCGAGTCGAAACCAGTTGGGCGAATGGCCGTTTGAGCGTGGACTATGAGCAGCGACTCAGGTTGAGCCCGGAAGCCCGGAATGCACTGGTTCATGGTGTTCCACTTACCGTTGAAGTGACGCTTGTTCTTCGCAATACCACTGACCGGACAAGAGTGGGAAGCAACACAAAAAGCTATGAAATACGATACCTGCCGCTGAGCGAGCACTACCAGGTCTCGGAAGCGGGTGAAAACAAGGTCCGGACTTTTCCGAGGCTTCGTCACGTTCTGTCCGACCTGGCCAGGCTGGAAATTTCGTTCGAAACAGGCGCCCTGCCGGCGGGAGAGTATGAACTGCTGGCCCGTTGTCACCTGGACCGACAGCGAATACCGCCTCCAATGAGATTGCCAACGCTTTTTTCCCCGAATTGGGACCTTGACTCCTCCTGGACATCCTGGCCGCTAAAGATCGATCCGGGAGCCTGATGCGAACATGAGCCCTGGCAGGAAGAAGAGAAACAGGCTGAAGCGCTTGCTGTTCAGGACATTGCCCCTGGTCGCGTTGCTGGCTGCACTTCTCATCGCATTGTTCCTGGTCAGCGGTGTGCAGAGAGAATCTGGCGGCGTACTCGTGGAAGACGGTTACGTGTGGGTCTTGGTTGTCACCATCCTGGCACTGGCTATTTTGGTCTGGAGCATAGGCTATCGGCTGATGACGCTGATCCGCAATGTGCGAATCGGTACGCCGGGCGCCTTGCTTTCGGCACGATGGGTGAGAAACTTCCTGGCGCTCTCGCTGCCGCCGGCGCTGATTGTCTTTTTTTTCTCGGCCTGGTTTCTGAGCAGCACGATCGACAGCTGGTTCGATGTTCGGGTCGAAGCGGCGCTCGCCGATTCGCTGCAGCTGGGCCAGGAATTCCTGGATACACGAACGCTCGAGGTGAGAAACCAGTTACGCGACGCCGTCGCCCGGCTTGCCGTCCTCGAGGAGGACGGGGAATTGCTGCGCCAAGCGCTGCTGGGCAAGGTTCGTGCCGCCGGCCCGACCGAGCTGACGGTCATGGAATTGGACGGAACCCTGTTGGCAACAGCCAACATCAATGCGTTGTCTGGCCTGCCAGAACGCCCCGGCGACTTCGCTGTTTTACAGGCGACGCAGCAAGGTGAATACGCTGCAGCCGAGCCGACGGCCGACGGCAGCCTTCAGATACGTGTGATCCAGCTGATGCCAGCCACCTACCCCGGAAGCTCCCCACGCTTCCTCCAGGCCATTTACCCACTTCCCGAGGATATTACGACTCTCACGGGTTCGATTGAGCAGGAATACCATCGTTATCAGAACGTCAGCTACCTGCGCCAGTCTCTGAAGCAGAGTTTCCTGTTGATCTTGTCGCTGGTTCTGTTGCTGACGATCCTGCTGGCGATCCTGGCGGCACTGAATGCCGCACGCAGGATGGTGTCGCCACTATCAAAGCTGTCGACCGCAACCAGGGAGGTAGCTGAAGGAGACTTGGGGAAAAAGGTCGAGTCTGGCCCTCGCGACGAGATCGGCTTTCTGGTGGAATCATTCAATCAAATGACCCAGGCGCTGAAAATGGCAAGCCATGAAGCCGAGGAAAGCCGGGCTGAACTTCAGGCCCAGGGTGAATACCTGGAAACCGTGCTGGGCAATCTTTCTTCCGGGGTTCTGACCCTCGATGATCAGAACAGGATGATCACCGCCAATGCATCCTGTGCACAGATCCTGGGCCTGCCCGGGGAGTTTATCTCCGGCCTCGCAAAAGATAATTCCAGCAGTCAGCCCCTTGAGCGGTTAACGCAAACCGCGCCATTCCTGGCCCCATTTAGGGAAGCGATCATTCTCCATGCCGGCCGTGGCCAGACGGAATGGCAACAGGAAATCAAGATCGACAGACCAGGTACACCACTCGTCCTTCTGATGCGTGGCTCCCGCCTCCCAATGATCACGCTTCCCGGCGCCAGGCCCGCCTATGGACAGGTCGTCGTATTCGATGACGTCACCATTCTCAACCAGGCGCAACGTGAAGCCGCCTGGGCGGAAGCTGCCCGCCGCCTGGCCCATGAAGTCAAGAATCCGCTGACACCCATACGACTGGCTGCCGAACGTCTGCGTATGAAGCTTGCAGACAAGCTGGAAGCGGATGACACAGAGATGCTGGAGCGCGCGTCTAACACCATCGTTGCGCAGGTTGAAGCCCTTCGGGAACTGGTGGATGCCTTTGGGGATTACGCCAGGGAGCCCGAACTCAACCGCCAACCCATCCGGCTGGATGAACTGGTCCGGGAAGTCGTTGCGCTCTACCGGCAGGGTGATTCCAGACTGCAATTCGAGCTGGCATTGTGCGAGGGCCCTGAGAGTCTTGTCGCGGACAGCGGTCGTCTTCGCCAGATGCTTCACAACCTGATCCGCAACGCCATTGAAGCCAGCGAAAGAGAAACCGCCACCATCAGCATCAATAGCCGGATTTGCCGTGAAACCACTCCTGGAAACCTGGAGCTCGAGCTGAGGGACGACGGCCCGGGATTTCCGGCCATCGTTCTGGAACATCCATTCGAACCATACGTGACGAACAAGAGCCAGGGGCGTGGTCTCGGTCTTGCTATCTGCCGTAAGATCGTTTCTGAGCACAACGGAAGAATTTCAATCAGCAACGGGCCCGACGGAGGCGCCACTGTCACCATCATTTTGCCGCTTAGCTGAAGCTCGGATTTCGCGGACTTACCGGCCGGACACGCCGGGGATCTGGCCAGACAAATGCCGCCAAGTGTTGCCGATTTCAAATGCTGGCCAAAGAAGGGAAGCAAGACGCAATTGATTGGAGTAGGATGTTGCGCAAAAGCAACAGACCAGATACCCGATGTCCAAATCGCAAATACTTGTCGTTGACGACGAACCGGATATTCGCGACCTCGTCCGCGAGATCCTGGAAGATGAAGGCTATAGCGTGACTGTGGCCGAAAACGGCGAATCTGCGCGGTCTGCCTATGCTCGACACACACCTGACCTGGTGCTGCTCGACATCTGGATGCCGGACGTGGATGGAATCACGCTGCTCAGGGAATGGTCGGCCGGCGGCGGACACGATTGCCCGGTCGTCGTCATGTCCGGCCATGGAAACGTGGAAACCGCCATCGAAGCCACGCGGCTCGGCGCACAGGATTTTGTGCAAAAACCGATCTCGCTCGCCCGGCTGCTTTCGATCGTCAGCCAGGCCCTCGAATCCGGCGGTAAAAAGCAAAAAGCAGCAGCAACCCCGCCACCTGCCGCGAACGAACCGATCGGCAGTAGCGCAGTGATGCAGGTTCTTCGCGGCAATGCCGAACAGGCATCGCAAAACAATCTGCCGGTGCTTATCACGGGTGAAAAAGGAACTGGCCGCGAGAACCTGGCGCGTTTCATCCACAGCCGCAGTGGGCGCGTGGGTGAATTCGTCACGATGGACCATTGCGAATTGGCGGCAGAAGACAGCCGAGCCTACCTGCTGGGCGGCGAATTCGAAGAAAACGGACAAGAAGGCGTATTCGATCGCGCCCGGGGCGGTACGCTTTTTATTCCCGATCTGCAGGAAATTCCGGTCGAAGCCCTGCGGTCCATTCAACAGGTTCTCGAGGCCGGACACTTTGTCCACGAGGGTGGTGACGGCCTGCAAAACCTGGACTGCAGGTTGATTGTCAGCGCCGGACCGGATCTGATGGACCGCGCGCAGCAGGATGAATCACTGCAGCAGCTGTACTATCGCCTCAACGTTTTGCCGCTGCAGTTACCTCCGCTGCGGGAGAGGCCCGATGACGTGCCTGAATTGGTCCGCTTCTATGCCGAGTGGTTCCCAAACCTTGAAAACCTGCCTTACCGGCCATTTTCAGTAGGGGCGCAAAATCGACTACGCAATCACAGCTGGCCGGGAAATATTCGCGAATTGCGCAACCTCGTTCAAAGGCTGCTGGTCCTGGGCGCCGAGGGCGAGGTTTCGGTCACTGAAGTGGAAGAAGCTCTGCAGCAGAATCCAAGCGAGCCGGCGCCTGGCACATCGGCTCACCCGCCTTTTTTCAATCTTCCATTGCGCGAAGCGCGCGAACAATTCGAGCGCGAATACCTGATTTACAAATTGAAAGAGGCTGGAGGCAGCGTCGGCAAGCTGTCCGACGCCGTTGGTATGGAACGGACTCATCTCTATCGCAAGTTACGAGCGCTCGGTGTTGATCCGAAAACCGCCACGGCTCGCGGGGAAAGAAAATGAAAATCGTCATACTGGGGGCCGGTCAGGTCGGTTCTACAGTCGCTCACAGCCTTTCCAGTGAAGAAAACGACATCACGGTTGTCGATATCAATGCCACGCATTTGAAGGATTTGCAGGACCGCCTGGATATCCGGGGTGTCATCGGCCATGCGTCTCACCCGACTGTGCTGGTAAGAGCCGGCATTGAGGATGCCGATCTCGTCATTGCGCTGACCAGCAGCGACGAGGTCAACATGACTGCCTGCCAGGTCGCGTATACGCTTTACAATACACCGACCCGGATTGCGCGCATCAGGTCGTCAGATTACATCGAGAACCCCCGGCTTTTCGAGCGCGAACACTGCCCGGTGGATGTCCTGATCAGCCCGGAAACACTCGTCACGGAATATATCGCGCGGCTGATCGAATACCCGGGCGCCCTCCAGGTACTGGATTTCGCCGACGGACGCGCCCAACTCGTGGCGACACGGGCCTATGCCGGCGGACCGCTTGTCGGGCATCGTTTACATACTCTGAAAGAACACATGCCCGCTGATGCAGACGCACGGGTTGCGGCGATTTACCGGCAGGACAAGACCATCATTCCGGATGGGAGCACCGTGATTGAAGAAAACGACACGGTGTTTTTCCTGGCCGCCCAGCGCAATATCCGTACCATGATGCAGGAATTGCGCCCCCTGGATAACCCGATCCGGCGGATCATCCTGGCAGGTGGCGGAAACATTGGCAGTAACCTGGCGCGGCAATTGGAACGTAACCACCACCTGAAAATCATTGAGCGAGACCCGGAGCGCGCCGAATTCATCGCGGAACAATTGGAAAAAGCCATCGTCCTGGTTGGTGACTGCGCTGATGAGGAGCTTCTCCGGGAGGAAGCGATCGATACCACGGATGTCTATTGCGTGTTGACCAACGATGACGAGGCCAACATTCTCTCGTCCATGCTGGCCAAACGGATGGGGGCCGAAAAAGTGATCGCGATCATCAATCGTCCTGCCTACGTCGATCTGGTGGAATCAGGCTCCATCGACATCGCAGTTTCCCCTCAACAGGTAACCATCGGTGCGCTGCTTGCCCACATTAGACGAGGCAACATGGTGCGTGTTCATTCACTGCGCAGGGGCGCCGCAGAAGCCATTGAAGCCGTTGCGCTGGGGGATAAGCGAAGTTCGAAGGTGGTGGGAAGAGCCATCGAAGACATTGATCTGCCCCCTGGCACGACCATTCCGGCAGTCGTCCGGGGCGATGAAGTGATCATTGCCCACCATGACACCGTCATTTACGAAAATGACCACGTTCTGCTTTTTGTGCCGGATAAGCGACAGATTGCCGCCGTGGAACGCCTCTTCCAGGTCGGCGCAATCTTCATCTGACGCTGCGATGGGTTTTTCAGCCGTTCAACGTATTGTGGGATTCCTGATCGCAGGTTCGAGCCTGATGATGCTGCCTCCGGTGCTGGTTTCAATGTTTTATCAGGACGGAACGGCAACGCTGTTCCTGGTTAGCGCCGCACTTCTGCTGTTGACAGGACTGTTGATTTATTTCCCTGTCAGAAACGAGCGCCGCGATCTGCGTCTGCGCCATGGCTTCCTGATCGTGGTCAGTTCCTGGCTGGCGCTGGTTCTGGTCGGCGCAGTCCCTTTCGTGTTGCTGAGTTCACCAAATTTGACCTATATCGATGCCGTATTCGAGTCGATGTCGGGACTGACCACCACTGGCGCGACGATCGTGACCGACATCGATGCCCTGCCGAGGGCGGTACTCTACTACCGCCAGCAACTTCAATGGCTGGGTGGCATGGGCATCATCGTTTTGGCGGTCGCCATTCTGCCGATGCTGCGCGTGGGCGGCATGCAACTTTACCGGGCGGAAACACCGGGACCCATGAAGGATGCCAAACTGACGCCACGCATTACCGAGACGGCCAAGGCCCTTTGGCTGATTTACGTGGGCATCACCGTGACTTGCATCTTCGCCTACTGGTTAGCCGGAATGAAAATGTTCGATGCAGTGGGCCATGCGTTCAGCACCGTCGCCATCGGCGGATTCTCAACTCATAACGACAGTCTCGCGTTCTGGAACAATCCAACCGTCGAAGTTGTAGCCAGCATCTTCATGGCCATCGCCGGGATCAACTTTGCGCTACATTTCACCGCCTGGAGGCGCGCCAGCGCACAGCCTTATTTCATGGATCCCGAGCTGAAAGTTTATGCTTCGCTGTTGTTCGCGTTCGCGATCCTGGTGAGCTTCGCCCTGTACTTCACGGGCACCTATGACTCTCTGGTTTCATCATTCCGCTATGGCACGTTCCAGGTCATATCAGCAATGACCACAACGGGATTCACCACAGCGCCATTCCACAATTGGACCGGTTTCCTCCCCGTACTGCTGATCTGCATCGCGTTCATTGGAGGTTGCGCGGGCAGCACGGCCGGCGGGATGAAGGTCATCCGCGTCATCCTGCTGTACCGCCAGTCCATCCGCGAAATCCGCCTTCTGATCCATCCACACGCAATTTTTCCGGTAAAAATCGGCGGACAGCGCCCCTCCGACACGGTGATCAGTGCCGTTTGGGGTTTCTTCTTTTTATACATTGCAAATTTTGCCGTCATGACCATCCTGTTAACGGCCACCGGGCTGGATGCGGAGACCGCCTATTCCGCGGTCGGCGCCTGCATTACCAACCTCGGCCCTGCGCTGGGAGACGCCGGCCCGAACTATGCTGGCCTGAACAACACGGCAAAGGTCATCCTTTGCGTCGCCATGCTGCTGGGGCGCCTTGAGATCTATACCCTGCTCGGGCTACTGACGCCGGCATTCTGGCGCGACTGATCCCGTCCGGCATGGATATCGAAAGCCTCAAAAAGATGGTTGGAACCACCCGTGACGGCGCAATGCTTCGGCTAATGCTTGCAAGATTACTGGCGGCAGACGACGCGCTCGGAGAAGCCGAATTTCACCTGGAGGCTGCCGTGGCAATGAATCCAGATTACGCTGCCGCCTGGAAAGAACTGGGCAGGATTCGAAACTCTGCGAGTAAGTTCGAAGCAGCGGCTGAAGCCTGGAGCATTGGTATCCAAACCGCCCGCGAGAATGGCGATAAGCAGGCCGAGAAAGAAATGACTGTTTTCCTCAAGCGCCTTCAGCGTCAGCGATAAAAAGGTTTTTCTCCTTCCGGCTGCGTCTTGAATCGCTTGTAACTCCAGAGGTATTGCGCCGGATCAATGGCTATGCAGTTTTCGATCGCGCGGTTCATTGCCGTCATCGAAGTGACGATATCTTTAGAATGGATCTCCTCGTCAACCGGCAGCATGTGAACCCGGTAACGGCCCTTGTCAAGGCGTTCGCAGACACTGGCCAGGACGATACAGCCGGTGCGGTGAACCAGGCGCGGCACCAGCACGCCGGTAAGAGCCGGGACGCCGAAAAACGGGGCAAACTGACCCTTGCCGGTGGAGGGCTGCTGGTCAGGCAGCACACCAGCACCTTTTCCTGCGCGGATGTGCGCATAAAGCCGGCGTAGTCCGGAAGCAGTGGCGGGAATGAGATTCGCGCCACCGCGCCGGCGTTTCTGCAACAGCGCCTTTTCCAGTCCCGGATTGGAGGGCGGCTTGTACAGGATTGCGATATCAGGGATTCTCTGCAGGTACATCCCAAGATATTCCCAGGCACCGAAATGTGGCGCCAGCACAACCACGCCGCGCCCCGCACCCAGGCTCCTGTGAATCAGTTCTTCGTTGACAATCCCGTCACACTGCGATTGAAGCCTCTCCAGCGACCAGAACCAGTTGTGACCGGTTTCAAGGACTGAGCAAACATAATGTTTGAAGCTGTCGCACTGAAGCTGTTCACGTTGCTCCGGATCCATGCCCGGAAAGCATCGTTCGAGGTTGCGGATCGTTGTGTGGCGTTTTACCGGCGACAACCGCATCCACAGACCAGCCGTATTTTGAGCGAGCCACCAGGGCATGCCCGCAGGCATCAGGCTCAACAGCCACAATACGAACTTGGCGACATAAATCATCGGCTTGACGATTCCTTTTTGGCGGCCACAGCCTGATAGAATTGATCAAACTCAGGAACAGAAAATCTCTTGCGCTATGATCGCACTGATACAAAGGGTATCCGAAGCCGCCGTCCATGTTAATGGAAAAATCGTAGCTGAAATTGCAGCGGGCATCCTGGCTTTGATCGGGGTCGAAAAGGGAGACTCCGAATCTCAGGCAGACCGATTGCTGCAACGCCTTCTTGCCTACCGTATTTTTCCCGATCCGCAAGGCCGGATGAACCTCGATGTCCGGCAGGCCGGTGGCCGTCTTCTCCTGGTGCCGCAGTTCACTCTGGCAGCGAATACGAACAAGGGCAACCGGGCGAGTTTCACCTCGGCGGCTGCACCCCAGGACGGAGAACGACTGTTCAATTACCTGGCAGACCAGGCAAAAACACAAATGGGAAATGTGGCGACCGGACAGTTTGGAGCGGACATGAAAGTCCACCTGGTCAACGACGGACCCGTTACGTTCTGGCTTCAGGTACCACCGGCAGCCTGATCGAGGTATGGGTCTTCTTCATTCCGTTCGTTGTCGAATTTCTGGAGTTTGCGTGTCAGAGTGTTTCTGCCCAACCCGAGTAATTCCGCTGCTTTCTGCCTCTGCCCGCCGGTTTGATCCAGGGCGCATTCGATAAGCACACGTTCCAGCTCTGTCTGGGCCCGGCCAAACAAATCCGTATTTCCCGAACTCAACTCCGTTCTTGCCCACTGGCGAAGAGATTCAGACCATGAAGCCTGGCCTTCACGCGCGTCAACACGACTGAACATATCTGCCGGCAGGTCTTCCGGAAAAATCTGGTCTCCGGGCGACATGACGCACAGTTGCCGGCACAGGTTAAGCAGTTGCCGCACATTGCCGGGCCAGGGGTAGGATTCGAGGATCTTTATGGTTTCGGGGCGCAGGCGCTTCTCTTCGAGCCCGAGTTCCGCAGCGACACGTACGAGAAACCGTCGGGCGAGTATCGGGATGTCTTCAGTGCGCTCCCGCAAAGGCGGCAAAGCGATATGAATGACATTCAGCCGGTGATACAAATCCTCGCGGAAACTGCCGGCACGCACCTTCTCCTCGAGATTCTGGTGGGTTGCGGCGATGACCCGCGCATCTGCCTGCAGCAGATCGCGTCCGCCCACCCGGTAGTAGTCCCCCTCGGCGAGAACCCGCAAGAGCCGGGTTTGAAGAGCCAGAGGCATATCTCCTATTTCATCGAGGAAAAGCGTCCCTCCCGCCGCTTCTTCAAAACGGCCCACGCGGCGGGAATGAGCGCCGGTAAAGGAACCTTTTTCGTGACCAAACAGTTCAGATTCCAGCAGTTCAGCCGGAATTGCAGCGGTATTGATGGCTACGAAGGGCCCATCCACCCTGGGACTATGCTGGTGCAATACACCGGCGACGACTTCCTTGCCACTGCCGGTTTCGCCGGTAATCAGCACGCTGATATCCGAGCGTGACAGACGCCCGATCGTGCGGAAAACCTCTTGCATGGCCTGCGATTCACCCAGCAGGCTGCCGCCCTCCTCCTCCGATTCCTGGCGCACGGGTTTTTCAACCGATATAGCGCGTTCCACCACGGAAATGACCTGGTCCAGATCGAACGGTTTTGGAAGATATTCAAAAACGCCTTTCTGAAATGCACTGACCGCCTGGTCAAGATCGGAGTAAGCAGTCATTGCGATGACCGGGATGTCGATGGACAACCGTACAAGCGTATCCACCACGCTCAAGCCATCGGCATCGGGAAGGCGAATGTCAGTCAACAACGCCCGGGGGTGACTGGTTTCCAGGGCCTGGCGGACCGTCTGGACATTCTCGAAACAATCAACGGTGAAACCGCGTCGCCGCAAAGCACGTTGTAGAACAAAGCGAATCGCCTCATCGTCATCGACGACCCAGATGTCAGCTACTGCCGTCACGACGCCCCTGCCCGGTTGTGATCACCCAACTCCTTGCCAAAAGGCAGATAAAGACTGAACTGGCTGCCGTTTTCGAGCGGCTCGAACGTCAACATCCCGCCATGTGCGGATGCAATCTGCTGTGAAAGCGCCAGGCCGAGGCCGCTGCCATCCCTGCGGCCGGTAACCAGCGGCAGAAACAGAAGCGAGCGTAGCGATTCAGGTACACCCTGGCCGTTATCGATAACGTCCAGGCGAATCACGCTGCCCTGGCCTGACTGCAGCAAGGTATTAACGTGCTCCACGCGTGTTCGGATCAGGACAACGAGAGCGCCGGCCTGGCAGGCGTTCCTCAACAAATTGAGAATCACCTGACGCAGCGCCGTTGCATCGGCCCTGATTGGCGGGAGGCTCGGGTCGAAGTCCCGTTCGACCTTGACCGATTCGCCGAACTCAGCCACCAGCAGATCCAGTGCCTCGTCGAGCAATGGATACAGATCGATATCTCTGCGGTCCAGATCCGGCTGTCCAAATCGCTGAATCAATTCGTCGATCCGGTCGGATTCACGCATGATCAGCTGAGCCAGCGTGGATAACTCTCCCGATTCCAACTCGTCCGCCAGCATTTGGGCGGCACCGCGTATACCCCCTAAGGGGTTTCTGACCTCATGCCCCAGGTTGCGGCTCAACAACTCGAGCATGCCCGTCTGCACTTCGCGCTGTTGCAGGCGAAGCCGCATTTGCTCCCACTCAAGATTATGAAATTCAAGCAACAAATTCCTGTTCCTGGTCAGTTGAATCGTGCAATCGTACAGGCCCTTGCCCATCCTTAATTCATGTAGCCGAATGCCCTGGCTGTCGTCCGGCATTTGCAGAATGGCATCCCGAAGTTCGCGGGGAATGTCAGCTACCTCGCCAATGTACCGTCCATCGGCCCGGTCCCGGCTGACCAGCAAACAGTGCTCGGCTGCGCTATTCATGAACTGTATCCGGCCAGTGCCATCCAGCCCGATAACCCCTGTATCCAGCAGATCGAGCAGCCGCAGCGCCTGTGCCGGATCGGCGAGCACGCCACTAATTAGCCGTTGCCTGACCCAACCGCCGGCCGGTTGAAATTGACCGAATGTTGCTTCACGAAAAATGTCACCGTCTCCGTCCTGACGATACGGCGGTTTCTGGCATCACGCAGCTCCGCATAAACCTGGTGTTCACCACGATCCAGAGTCAAATTCACCCCGCCCTGGGCCGGAGCCTTCTGGCCTTCTCCATCCACGAAAAGCATTACGCTCATTTCAGGTGGAATGGGCTGCGAACTGCCCCAACTCACGACAACCGAGTTTGCCGTGCCCCAGAAAGTCTCTTCGGGTTGTGGGCTTCTGATACGGAAATCACGGAACTTCCGTCGCAATTCCCGCGCCGTCAGTGGCTTGTCTTCCTCTGCAACGGCCGCCCCGGCACCCTCGGCTGGCGCTGCAGGCACCTGGATATCGGTTTCTACCACTGACAGGGGCGGCAGATCCATCGGCTGCGCTTCATCATTCGGCCTTTGATCCGTGAATGTCACGTTACCGTCTTTGTCGACAACCTTGAAGATTTCACCTTCTGAGAACGCCAGCAGCGGCAGCAGTAACAACGGCAGGCAAATGAGAGTTTTGATCATTCCTTTGTTCATGATAGTGCTCCTTTCAACGAATTGAGGCCGCACACCCTGCTTCCTTGCAGGGCGTTACGGTCTGCCGGGGCACATTCACCTGCATAGGCTCAGTGACGTCCGGCCACCTCACAAAGAATAATACATATCGAACTCGACCGGGTGTGTGCTCATCCGGAAGTTCGTTACTTCCTCCATTTTCAGATCGATGTAACCATCGATCAGGTCATCATCAAAGACACCGCCAGCTTTCAGGAATTCCCTGTCAGCATCCAGTGCAGCAAGTGCTTCATCCAGTGACGCACAGACCGTCGGGATCAGTTTCTCTTCTTCGGGCGGCAAGTCGTACAGGTCTTTGTCCATCGGAGGACCGGGATCGATCTTGTTCTTGATGCCGTCGAGACCTGCCATCAGCATCGCCGCGAAAGTCAGGTAACCGTTACCGGCGGGATCACCGAACCGCACCTCGATGCGGCGTGCTTTCGGGTTGCTGACGAAAGGAATACGGCAGGATGCAGAGCGGTTGCGAGCCGAGTAGGCCAGCATAACCGGGGCTTCGAATCCGGGCACCAGGCGCTTGTAGCTGTTGGTCGTTGCGTTCGAAAACGCGTTAATCGCCTTTGCATGCTTGAAGATTCCACCGATGTAGTGGAAAGCGGTTTCAGAGAGGCCGCCGTAACCATCGCCTGTCATCAGGTTGACGCCATCTTTGCCAATAGACTGGTGCACGTGCATTCCGGAACCGTTGTCGCCCACCAGCGGCTTGGGCATGAAAGTCGCTGTTTTGCCGACCGCGTGCGCCACATTGTGAACAACGTATTTCAGTATGAGCAATTCATCTGCTTTGCGCGTCAGAGTGGTGAATTTTGTGCCGATTTCACACTGGCCGGCCGTGCCGACTTCGTGGTGATGGACCTCAACTTCGATCCCCATCTTTTCCATGATTTGGCACATTTCACTGCGAATATCGTGCAGAGAATCGACCGGTGGCACAGGGAAGTAACCGCCTTTTACACCGGGGCGGTGGCCGATGTTGCCGCCTTCGTATTCCGCTCCGGTATTCCAGGCACCCTCTTCTGAATCGACGCGGTAGGAGCAACCATGCATATCGACGTCGTAGCGGACGTCATCGAATACAAAAAATTCCGGTTCAGGGCCAAAGAACGCCGTATCCGCAATTCCGCTGGACTTAAGATAAGCTTCGGCGCGCTTTGCCAACGAACGGGGGCAGCGGTTATACCCTTCCATCGTGTTCGGTTCGAGCACATCACAGCGGATGATCATGGTTTTATGCTCCGCGAACGGATCCCTGACCGCCGTTGAAGTGTCTGGCATCAGCACCATGTCCGATTCGTTGATCCCTTTCCAACCGGCGATGGAGGAGCCGTCGAACATTTTGCCTTCTTCGAACAGATCGTCATCGACCACGCTCACGGGCAGGCTGACGTGCTGCTCTTTACCCATCGTGTCACAGAACCTCAGGTCCACGAACTTGTACTTTTTTTCCTCGAGTGTTTTCAGAATTTTATCAGCGCTCATAGCTATACTTCCTATTGTGATGTTCCAAATTGGGTCAGAATATAAATGCAGAACCCGTGCCAAATATTGATTTTTTGCGGTTCAAGAAAATAATAGAAGTTGAATACATTTTAGGCGCAATTAGCGTCACTTTCGAGACCTTTATGGAAAACACGTCGAGTTACGCTGGTTTTTGACTATGGTGAAATATTGCATACGCACCATAATAGCGCAAGCCTTGAAAATCAATGAGCTATTTTGGTGCAGTTAACTCAGAAACCAGAAAAGAGCGATCCCCAGTGCGAGCCTGTAGATGACAAATGGCAGTAATCCCACCCGCCTCAGCAGAGCCAGAAATGCCGCAATACACAGCCAGCCGGCCACCGCAGACAGCAGCAACGCAAGGGTAAACTGGCTCCAGTCTATCGGAGCTTCACCTGATGCAACGCGAAGAGCACCATAGCCTCCGGCTGCCGCGATGATCGGGATGGAAAGCAGAAACGAGAACCTGGCGGCGGCGTGCGGCACAAAGCCCAGAAAGCGGCCGGCGGTTATCGTGATGCCGGAACGGGAAACACCGGGAATGAGGGCAAATGTCTGGGCGATGCCCACCAGCATCGCAGTCCTGAAACTAAAATCATCGAAAGACCGATTGTTTTTCCCAATGACATCAGATAACCAAAGCAGAAGACCAAATCCGATCGTCATCCAGGCGATAACGCGAACATCCCGCAAATACATTTCAACGATGTCGGGCGCCAACCCGCCAATCAGCAAAGCAGGAACGCTGGCGACGGCCAGGTAACCCGCCATGGCGCGGTGGCGACGGTCCTGTCCGGTCTTGACGGGTCGCACCAAGGCCTGAAGCATCTCGACCAAATCCTTGCGAAAATAGACAAGCACGGCGAGCAAGGTTCCCAGGTGAGTGGCAACATCGAACACCAGGCCCTGGTCAGGCCACCCGAAAACAATACTGCCGAGAATAATGTGAGCAGAACTCGAAACCGGCAAAAACTCTGTCAGCCCCTGGATCAGGGCCAGGACAATTATCTGGATCAGCGTCATCGACGATAAGTAATCCTGTAAATCACACCAGCCTGGTCGTCTGAAACCAGCAATGACCCGTCCGGCATCTGCAGTACATCATTCGGACGCCCCCAGTTGTCCTGGCCTTGCAGCCAGCCGCTGGCAAAAACCTCACTGCTTCTGACTTTGCCTTGTTCATCAAAACGCAGCAGCAAAATGTTGTAACCGGATTTCTCACGGCGGTTCCAGGATCCGTGCTGGGCGATGAATAGCTGGTTCACGTAGTTCGCTGGAAACATGCTACCCGTATAAAACGTCAATCCGAGGGCAGCAACATGCGCATCCAGGGTTCTGGCCGGCGGTGTAAAATCCGAGCAGGATTGGTCTTTCCCGAACTCGGGATCCAGCGTGTCACCCTGGTGACAATAGGGATAGCCGAAATGCAGGCCCGGTTCCGGTGCATGATTGAGTTCGTCGCCCGGCAAGTCATCCCCCAACATGTCGCGACCGTTGTCCGTAAACCACAGTTCATCGGTCCCCGGGTGGAAAGCCAGACCAACGCTGTTCCTGGCACCCTCCGCATAAACCTCCATACCGCTGCCGTCGGCGAAGATGCGGCGTATCTGGGCAAATCCCGGCTCATCACAAATGTTGCAGGGTGCGCCGACCGGCACGTAGAGCCTGTTGTCAGGCCCGAATCGTAAATACTTCCAGCCATGATGCTTCTTGTCGGGAAAAGCATCCGTTACCACTTCAGGTTCCGGCGGCTGCTCAAGCCGGCTTTCGATATCGTCGTATCGCAGAATTCGGTCCAACGCACCCACGTAGAGCGATCCGTTCATGAATTCAACACCAGATGGCATGCTGAGCCCTTCGTCAACCAGGTAGACCCGGTCAGCTGCATTGTCTCCATCCTGATCAACGACAGCATGTACTTTGCCCGCTTTCCTTGATCCTGCGAAAACGGTTCCGCGTTCCCCCAAAGCCAGTTGCCGGGCGTTTTCCACGCCCTTGGCATAAATTCTGATCTCGAAACCCGGCGGCAATTCAATCCGCGCGAGCTTTTCGGCCAGATCATCTTTCGCAAAAACCGCCACGACGCTCGCTGACTGAATAACCAGGACGGCTGATACCAGGCAAATCTGACGGAGTATGTTGTATGAAGTTTTCCAGGGCATAGGATCGATCATCGGATAACCGGAGAGAATTTCGCCGCAGTATCTCATAGAATAGCCAGCTTGCAGGGATGGAAAATCGAATGAGAACACTAGTCAGCCTGGCTTTCTTGATACTGGCATTGAATGGTCACGCACGGAGTACGCTCGAGTACCTTCCAGCGGACACCGATCCGGATCCCGGCATACCCAACCCGGAGTCGGTCTTGGGATGGGAGGTGGGCGACTGGCACGTCAGCCATGACAAGCTGGTGGAATATATGGAGGCACTCGCTGCCGCTTCTCCCAGGATTTCGATCAAGGTCATCGGATACACCTATGAACAACGGCCTCTGCTGCAACTGGCCATCACCAGCGCCAGGAATCAGGAAAATCTGGAATCGCTTCGAAACGCACACCTCGGGGGCAGCGGTCCGTTGGTCGTCTGGATGGGCTATAGCATTCACGGAAACGAGCCCAGCGGCAGTAACGCATCCTTGCTTGCCGCTTACTACCTGGCTGCCTCGCAGTCTGCGTTTGTCCGTGAACTGCTCGAAGACAGCGTGATATTGATCGATCCCAGTATCAACCCGGACGGACTAAATCGCTTCGCAAGCTGGGCCAACAGCAATGCCGGCGTCATCCCGGTAGCAGACCCGGTGACACGCCAACATGTGCAGAACTGGCCGACAGGCCGCACCAACCATTACTGGTTCGATCTGAATCGTGACTGGCTGCCGCTGGTTCACCCTTCCTCGCAGGCACGAGTCACGGAATTTCATCGCTGGCTGCCGCACGTTTTGACTGATCATCATGAACAGAACGGATATCCCGGATTTTTCTTCCAGCCGGGGGTTCCGTCCAGGCAGAATCCACTGACGCCGCGTGAAAACCTGGAACTTACGCGCGCGTTGGCCACCTTCCATTCGGCTGCGATGGACCGTGTGGGTCATCCTCATTTCACCGAGGACACCTACGATGATTTTTACTACGGCAAGGGATCTACCTATCCCGACATCAATGGTAGCGTAGGTATCCTGTTCGAGCAGCGGGCCATCCGCGGCCAGGAACTCAGCACCAGCAACGGGACCGAAACCTTTCGAATGGCGATTGCCAACCAGCTCAGAATGTCTTTGTCTACGCTTAAAGGCTCGTGGAGCATGCGCGAGCAGCTCAGGAAATACCAAAACGGTTTCCACGACGCCATGATGAAAAGGGCAGGCAGCCGTAAATTCGAGGCATGGCTCGTTGGAGACGACGGCGATCCCGGACGCGCTCGGGCATTCCTCGAGACGCTCGATGTACACCGGATCGAATACCAGCCACTCGGAGAAAACATCCGGTCTGGCGGTTATGAATTTACACCTGGCCACGCCTGGGTAATACCGGTGGAGCAAAGGCAATTCGGCCTTCTCGAAGCGCTCATGGAGCAGCGAATCACATTCGAGGACAACACCTTCTATGATGTATCGGCCTGGACGCTGCCGCTGGCCTATAACCTGCCTTTCAATACACTTGGAAAAATGCCACGACTGGGACAGGTGATCCAGTCGAGCACCGGGATCCCCCCGAGTGAAGAGGCTCCAGCCTGGGTTGTTTCCTGGAACCAGCTGCAAGCCCCGCCGCTACTGCAGACACTGCTGGCCGCCGGAACCAGGGTCAGGACAGCAACCAAGCCATTCTCCGTACAAACCGGAAGTGGATTGAAGTCATTCCAACCGGGCGCGTTGATTGTGCAAGCAGGCATCCAGGATCCCGATATTCTGGCAAAGTCCAGGAAGATACTGAACGATGCGGCGTTATCGGGTTTACCGGTGCACAGCGTCGAGAGCACTATGACCGTTTCCGGCCCGGATCTGGGCTCGAGGCACTTTAAGCTCGTGCGCCCGATTTCTCCCCTGATCCTCGGAGGCAAAAATACGTCATCCTATGACGTCGGGGAACAGTGGTTTCTTCTTGATCAGCGACTTCGGTTGAGTGCGCCACTTTCTGAAATACAGCATTTGGAACAGGTCGACCTGCAAAAGTACACCCATCTCTTGATGGCTGACGGCAACTACGACGCCTTGAGAAACGGACAAAAAGCCGGTCTCGTGCGCTGGGTGCTCGACGGCGGCATACTTATTGCGACAGGCCGGGCCGCGGAATGGGTTGAGAAGCTTTGTTTTAGAGAGGACCAGAAAGAATGCGAAACGGAAGATATACCCATAGGCAATGGATCGTACCCTGCGCCTCGCAGTTATTCGGATTTTGAGACTGACAAGGCAATTCAGGTCATCGGAGGGGCCATCACGGCCTCCCTGGTTGATTTAAGCCACCCCCTGGGCTTCGGTTTCCAAAGGGCGGAACTGCCGCTGTTTCGCAGGGGTACCGTAGTATTGAGGCCCAGCGAAAACGCCTACGCCACACCTGTCCGCTTCGCTGCCTCACCCCTGATGGCGGGTTTTATCGGGGATGATCGTCTCGAAGTCATCAAGGGCCAGCCCGCTGTGATCGCCGAAAAACAAGGCCAGGGCCTTGTCATTCGCTTTGCGAACACACCCCTGTTCCGTGGTTTCTGGCGCGGCACCGAGCGATTGTTCGTTAACGCGCTGTATTTCGGCCAGGTGATCGAATCGACCGAGCTGCCCGAGCTTGCACCGCCGCCGAGACCGGAAACACCACGCCAATAGGGCTGCCCGATGTCACTACCCAGGGAACACAAGACAGAGGGTGTCAAGCGGGAGAAGGACGTTGAGCGCGCGAATTCGAATCCCCAAAAAGCCGGCCACAGGCTGAATCGCGTCATCATTGGCCTGCTTATCCTTGTCATTGCGCTGGCGAGTGCCGGGTGGATTTGGTTGGGCAATGCCCAGCATCCGGGATTCGAATCCCGGAATACAGAAGGCATGAATCCAGAATCCTTACCTGCCGCCAATCTGGTCATCCGGACCAGAACACCTCCAGACAAGTCGATTGCCATTCTGCCTTTTGTCAACCACGGCGCAGGAATGGAAAATTCCCGTTTTTTTTCGGACGGTATTCATGAAAACCTGCTCGCCGGCCTTTCAAAGATCCGTGAACTCAAGGTGATTTCGCAAACGTCGGTGATGACGTATCGCGGGACCACCAAAAACATGGACCAAATTGCAAGCGAACTTGGTGTCGCCCATCTGCTGGAAGGCAGCGTGGAACAGGCCGAAAGCCGCCTGCAAATCAGTGTGCGGTTGATAAACGCCCAGGCCAATCAACAACTCTGGGCGGAAAGCTATAACCGGGAATTGACCACCGGGGACATGTTCGAGATCCAGGGAGAAATCACCCGGGCTATTGCTGGAGCGCTCGAGGCCCCACTGAATCCCGAAGAAGACCGGAATCTCGGCGCGGCGCCAACAAACAGCCTGGAAGCATACCGGTCGGTTCTGATGGCGCGAAAGGTTGATCAGAGCAGTGGTTTCAATACGCTTGGCAGATCCGCAAAATTCGCGCAGCAGGCAATTGATCTGGATCCGGACTATGCAGATGCACACCTGGAATTGGCGCGCGTCCTGACAAGTGCGATCAATTCCGGCGCCAAAAGCGACGCAGAGGCAGGTGATCGGATCCAGGCATCAATTACCATGGCCATGTCACTGAGGCCGGACTACGGACCGGCTTATCTGGTCCTGGGTGATTACCAATCCATCAGTGGCAAACCAGGGGCCGACAAATCTTTCGAGAAGGCCATGCGGCTGGACCCCGGCAACGCGAACACACTGTATGCCTACGGCAACGCTCTGCGGCGCAGCGGCAGACCGGAAGCTGCTTTGACCCTGCTTCAGCAGGCCAGCGAACTGGATCCACTCTCCCCTGGCGTCCTGTTCGCACTCGGCAGGGCTCACGATGATAGCGAAAACTTTGAGGATGCACGAAATATATTTTCCAGGATTCGCAAGATCGATCCCGAGAGCCCCAGAGGTTATGAGCTGACCGGAGCCACATGGTTTGCTCAGGGTGAGATCACAAAAGCCCTTCACTGGATCCGCCAGGCCCAGGCGATTGATCCGCGGGACTTTGAATTCGGGGGTTGGATGGTCTTCCTTTATGACTGTCTGGAAGACTACGAAACTGCACTGGAGTGGTCCGACTGGCTGGACAACTGGGTGACGAACCAGCCCATGCCGATGGCGATGCAAGCCAGGCACCACTACCTGACGGGGAATTTTGAGCTGGCCCTGCAGTACGCCAACCTCGCACTGAGACTCGGACTACCCAATCGCTGGGGTTCGGATGCTATCTTCATGCGCATCAAGCGCGACGAAGCATTGGCGGAAGGCGACCCCGAATCCGGAATCGAGGTTTTTGCCCGGCAACATCCGGACCTTTTCGATACGCCGCCGGCGATTACGCCCCATAATCTGCTGCAGGCTGTTGACCTTGCCCAGTTGCTAAAACTGGCAGGAAGGCTGGATCAGTCCCGGCTTTTATTGAATGCGGTCCTCATGGCTTATGATCAGCCTTATTTCGTCGCCGGCTCGACCCGGGCCTGGCTCGTTCCAGCAAGAGCGGAAACACTGGCGGTCATGGGCGAGAACAAGGCAGCCATAGCTGAACTCAGACGCATCGTCGACGCAGGCTGGCGAGTATACTGGCGCTGGGAGACCGAACTCAATTTCAACTTCAATGGAATCCGGAAATTTTCCGAATTCCAGGAAATCATCAGGGAATTGGAGACAGACATGGGGGAGCAACGCATCCGTGCCCAGGCCATGGCAGACAGCGGCGAGATTGCACCTCCACCGGATATGGATTTGAATCGTTTAAAGGCAGATTTTTTTGAGTCTGGTTAAAGAGCTGAAAAGAAGAAACGTTTTCCGTATCGGCATCGCCTACCTTGTCGCCGCCTGGTTGCTGCTGCAGATTGTCGACGTCGTTGGACCTATCGTCGGGTTGTCTGATGATTTTGCCCGTTACCTGCTGTTTCTTCTGGCAATAGGACTTTTTCCGGCGCTCATCCTTGCCTGGTTTTTCGAACTGACCCCCGATGGGGTAAAAAGGGAGAGCGAGGTTGGCCGCGGCGGTGCAATTTCCTTAAGAACCGCCAACAGGCTGGATCGTGCGATCATCGTTGTTCTCCTGATCGCGGTCGGCTTACTGATATTCGACAAGTTCACGCTGCAGCCGCGGAATCCCGAATTTGCGGGCGAAACTGTATCAATGGCGGGCGTAACTGAAAAAAACCCCATTCCTGGAGTTGAACAAGAGCACCCCGAGGCTGCTGCCTGGCTCACTGCCAAATCGGTCGCGGTACTTCCCTTTTTGGCGATGAGCAACGGCCCTGATGACGACTACTTCTCCGACGGACTCACCGAGGAAATCATCAAAACCCTGGCTCAAGTCCCCGAGCTACTCGTCACGGCACGAACATCTGCCTTTCATTTCAAAGGGCAGAACCTGCCCGTTGAAGACATCGCGCGGCAACTAGGCGTGGATCACATCGTGGAGGGTTCAGTGCGGCGCGCGGGAGATCGGTTACGGATCACGGCACAGCTGGTTCGGGCCAACGATGGTTTTCATCTCTGGTCTGAAACTTATGACCGGCGGACAGAGGATACCTTTGCCGTGCAGTCCGATATCGCAGAGAAAGTGGCCAGCGCGCTGAATGTTTTCCTGGATGACAATCTTCGTTCCCGGATGCAACGCGCCGGCACCCGCAACGTCGAAGCGTTCATTGCGCTGCAAAAAGGGATAGTCCTGTATGAACGCGCTCACCAGGAAGCGAATCAGATCAGTCTGCTCCGCCAGGCCAATGTCGAATTCGACACCGCGATCCAGTTGGCGCCGGAGCTGGTCGAGGCCTACCACTATCACTCGGATCTCAGCAGCCACATCCTGATTTCTCACGCAGCGGGGCAACTCGATGGCGAAATAACGCAAGCCGACCTGCTGCATGCTCCGACAGCCCTGAAAAATGACTACGACCGAGCCATCCAGTTTGCCAGGAATGCCGGCCAGCGCTTCAACGCTGAGTATGACCGGGCGTTAATATTGGGAGCCTGGCGCGGCCTGAAGCGGCTGAGTGACCAGAGTCTGGCAACACCCGGATGCGAAACAGCCTTGTGGGCACATCTGGTCGGTGCTCCATTTGGCGAGACACAGCTCGTCCTCGATGCGTTCTCGCGAATGGCGGCTTGTGATCCACTGCGGATAAGGCCAATGGTGCATATTGCCTCCTCGCATCTTTGGTTGGGCGCTTCGGCCCTGGCGATCCGGAGCGCGAGAAAGAGTCTGCAGAAAATGGATCACCCCTGGCTGTCCAGAAGCCTCGTACTGGCCCTGGCATTCAACGGAGATTTGAACGAGGCGGAAAAAGAGGCGAACAGCAGAATCCGGGTGGCAAGTGACCTGGCGCTCGTACAGGCGATGCTTGCGGTCATCCAAGGCGATGCCGAGTCCGCTCAAAACTTCGAGAGTCGATACATCGGCATATCCGGGCCTGACGATCTCGAAACGCTGGTCCTCGAGGCGGCCCAGGGCAATCGCAATGAAGCCAATCGCCTGGCCGCGCTGATCGACTCCCGGCCCTTCGGTCACGTGGTGCTGATGCAGGCCATTCATTCCTGTTTCTGCGGCGCGCCTTTTGACCTCGAAGCCACTCCAGCATTCGCCGCCATGCTGTCGGGATCCGGCCTGGACTGGCCACCCGGAAAACCATTCGACTTGCCATTGAAGGACTGGTGAGCGTGCTGGATACCCGTGGATCAATCCATACTGGTATGACAAACACTGCATACAACTGAGGATTAAGTGATGAGTTTCGATGTTGCATTTCTGGGTCTTGGCGTCATGGGTTATCCGATGGCGGGACACCTCGCCAGGGCCGGTCACCGGGTGAAAGTGTATAACCGCACGGCCGCAAAGGCCCATAAGTGGGTTGCTGAATATCATGGTCTGGCGGCGACGACCCCTGCAGCCGCGTCAGAAGCAGCCGATTTTATCTTCTGCTGCGTGGGAAACGACGATGACCTGCGAGCAGTTACCTTGGGTAAGGATGGCGCTTTCTCCGGGATGCAATCAGGGACGGTTTTTGTTGACCACACTACGACCTCCGCCGAGGTGGCGCGAGAGCTTTATTCAGAAGCCGCCCGGCGAGGGTTTTCCTTTGTCGATGCGCCGGTCTCCGGTGGCCAGGCGGGTGCAGAAAACGCCCAATTGACGGTCATGATGGGTGGCGACGAAAAATCCATCGCAGACGCTGCTCCTCTAGTGGACTGCTATGCCCGCATGCAGGCCCGCCTTGGCGACTCCGGTTCTGGCCAACTGGCGAAGATGGTCAACCAGATTTGCATAGCGGGACTGGTCCAGGGCCTGGCCGAAGCTTTACACTTTGCCAACCGGGCCGGCCTGAATGCAAATGACGTGGTCGACGTGATTTCCAGGGGCGCCGCACAATCGTGGCAGATGGATAATCGGGCATCAACCATGATCAAAGGCGAATTCGATTTCGGCTTCGCGGTAAACTGGATGCGCAAGGACCTGGGTTACGTGCTCAGCGAAGCGCGGAAATCGGGAGCCCATCTACCCGTGACCGCGTTGGTTGATCAGTTCTACTCGGAAGTACAGGCAATGGGAGGAGGGCGCTGGGACACATCCAGCCTTATCGCTCCATTGGAAAAAGTAAATACGTTCTGACTGGCATAAGGAGAGTCACATGGGAGATCTGGCACTACTTCAAGGCAATTCACTCGCATTCCTTTTCAGGTGGATTCATCTGCTCGCCGGCGTGGCCTGGATTGGCCTGCTGTGGTATTTCAATTTCGTCCAGGGAGAGTATTTCAAGGAAGCAGATGCCTCGTCTAAATCGGACGCGATTCGCAAACTGGTGCCCCGTGCTCTGTGGTGGTTCCGTTGGGGCGCGATGTTCACGTTCATCAGCGGTGTCGCCTTGTTGGGAGCCAAGCAATTGAGCGGATATGGCATCATCGTCGGCGCAGTGCTTGGAACGCTGATGTTTCTGAATGTCTGGTTGATCATCTGGCCGAAACAGAAGATTGTCATCGCTTCGGCGGAGAGTGCCGCGGCTGGCGGCGATGCGGATCCGGCGGCTGCCGGCGCTCTGGCCAAGGCCGGACTGGCATCCAGAACCAAATTCCGATGCTGTTTTTCATGGCTTCTTCGGTGCACCTGGCGCAACTGTCTACGCCCGTAATGAGCGCAGGTATCGTTTCCTTGATCTTCGTGTTCGGCATCATCCTGCTGCTCGAAATCAATGCGATCATGGGCAAACAGGGACCAATGACGAGCGTTAAAGGAGTGATTCATATGGGACTGTTGCTGACGCTGGTGCTCTACCTGGGAGTCGATCTTCTGTAAGAGGTCACTGTGTGGCCGCTCATTGAGGCCGACTTTGCCGTCGACCGCGAGCATGGTTCGCTGCTGAATCGAAAAAAAGGGCCGCTTTCGCGGCCCTTGAGTCTTACTGATACATCACTTTATTCAGACAGCTTCCAGGAACTGTTCGTCTTCAGTCGAACCTTCAAGCGCTGACAACGAGGACTGGCCGCCACCGATTATCTGAGTCAGTGAATCGAAGTAACCGGTACCCACTTCACGCTGGTGCTTGGTCGCGGTGTAACCGATGTCCTCAGCATCGAATTCCGCTTGCTGCAATTCCACGTAAGCCGACATCTGGCGATCGCGATAGCCGTTCGCCAGCGTGTACATGCTGTAATTCAGTGCATGGAATCCGGCCAGAGTAATGAACTGGAACTTGTAACCCATCGCACCCAGCTCCCGCTGGAACTTGGCAATGGTTTCGTCATCCAGGTTGGCCCTCCAATTGAATGAAGGCGAGCAGTTGTAAGAGAGCAGCTGGTCCGGATATTCCTTCTTGATGGCTTCGGCGAATACCTTGGCTTCTTCCAGGTCCGGATGCGCCGTTTCGCACCAAAGCAGGTCAGCATAGGGAGCGTAAGCGAGACCGCGTGAAATAGCCTGATCGATACCCGGCCGCGTCACGTGGAATCCTTCAACGGTACGCTCGCCGGTAATGAAAGGTGCATCGTAGGGGTCTACGTCAGAGGTGATCAGGCCGGCTGCATTTGCATCCGTGCGCGCCAGTAGGACCGTCGGAACGTCCATGATATCCGCAGCAAGACGGGCAGCAATCAGCTTTTGTACGGCTTCCTGGCTCGGCACGAGCACTTTGCCGCCCATATGGCCACACTTCTTGGCTGATGCCAGCTGGTCCTCGAAATGTACACCCGCGGCGCCCGCCTCGATCATGGCTTTCATCAGTTCGTGGGCATTCAGGACTCCACCAAAGCCGGCTTCGGCATCGGCCACAATGGGCTGCATCCAGTCAACGGAATTATCGCCTTCAGCATGGTGCAGCTGGTCAGCCCGCAACAGGGCATTGTTAATGCGGCGGACCACGTCGGGTACCGAGTCAGCAGGGTATAGCGATTGATCCGGGTACATCTGACCAGCAAGGTTAGCGTCCGCGGCGACCTGCCAACCGGAAAGATAGACGGCTTTCAATCCCGCTTTTACCTGTTGCATCGCCTGGTTGCCGGTCAGGGCGCCCAGAGAATTCACGTACGGCTCGGTGAACATGTATTTCCAGAGTTTTTCCGCGCCCTGGCGCGCCAGGCTGTATTCCACTTTGACGGTCCCCCGCAGACGCATCACGTCTTCCGCCGTATAACTGCGTTTCACACCGTTCCAGCGCTCGTTGTTGGACCAGTCATTCTGGATACGTTTGATTTCATGTTCGTTAGTCATATGAGTCACCGTACTGATAGATTTCAAGGACAAAAAAAGAATGGACCACTGGTCCAGCGGCCATTTCAAAAAGTCGACACCGCCCACCCCCCTATTATTAAAGGGGGTAATTTTCAGACTCTAGAATAATAATTTGCGACCATCTTTGACAAGGCAAATGTTTCAATGTTTAATATAAAATTCGTTAATTTTATATGTGATTGATTTTGAGTAAGAAATCCCCCCGCTTCTACTACAAGGGTAACCAGCTAAAGCAGCTGAGGGCTTTTTGCGCAGTCGCCAAGAGTGGGAAAATGACGGATGCGGCCGAACAGCTGTATCTCAGCCAACCAGCCATCAGCCTGCAAATCCGTGCGCTCGAACGAGAACTCGATACCGTGCTGTTCGAACGCCATGGGCCCCGAATCAACATGACCAGGGAAGGCCAGGAGTTGTATGAAATGGCACGACCGCTGGTGGCGAGCCTCGATACATTGAATGCCCGTTTTAACCGCCAGATGAAAGGCGATCTGGACAGCGGCGAGGTCATCATTGCGGCCGGTGAGTCCACAATCATTTACCTGTTACCTCGCCTGGTGAAACAGTTCAGGGAGCGCTATCCGAATATTCATGTTCAGCTCCGCAATGTCACAGGCCGTGACGGGCTGGCCATGATTCGCGATGACGAAGTGGACCTCGCGATCGGTTCCATGCTGGATGTGCCGTCTGACATCAGCTACAACCCGGTATATTCTTTCGAGCCCGCACTGATCCTGCCGCTCGGGCATGAACTGGCGGAACGTAAACGGGTCCGCATTGAGGACATCGCTCCTTATGGGCTGATCCTGCCACCCAGGAGACTGACAACCTGGCGGATGGTCGACCGGGTTTTCCAGCAACATCACGTGCCGTTCAACGTGACCCTGGAAGTCGGTGGCTGGGAAGTCATCAAGCGTTACGTGGAGCTGGACTTCGGCATTTCCATCGTGACCGGGATTTGCCTGCGCGAAGACGACAAGCTGGTCGCCAAGAACATGAGCGCCTATTTTCCCAAGCGCAGTTACGGGTCGGTCATGAGGCGCGGAAAGTATCTGTCGGCGCAGGCCCGCGCCTTCCTGGAAGTCACCGAAGAAGAGGCCAGCATGCCTGATTCGCCGTGGCGGGTAGACCAGTCCAGTCGATAGACTCGCGCAGAAAAAAAGCCCGGGACAAACCCGGGCTGAAACAGGTTAGTGAGTAGCTGATGAGCTAGGACGTGGCAGAAGTGAACTCCGGGTAGGCCTCGAGACCGCATTCGCCGATGTCCAGCCCATAGTATTCCTCTTCCTGGCTCACGCGCACGCCGACGATAAGCTTGATGATAAGCCAGGTCACGAAACTGGCCGTAAACACCCAGATAAAAATGGTCGCCGCGCCGACAAGCTGACCGAGGAATGAGGCGCCATCATTGGTGACGGGCACGAGCATCAAGCCAAGCAATCCGACCACGCCATGGACCGAAATCGCGCCCACCGGGTCATCAATCTTCAGCTTGTCCAGCAAAGTAATACTGAACACCACCAGGATGCCCGCAACCAGGCCAAAAATCGAAGCCTGCAGGGCGGTGGGGGTTGATGGTTCCGCCGTAATGGCCACCAAACCGGCCAATGCTCCGTTGAGCGCCATGGTCAAATCAGCTTTGCCAAACTTGATATGAGCCGTAATCAAGGCCCCAATCAATCCCGTCGCCGCCGCGGCGTTCGTATTCAGGAACACCATCGCCACGCTGTGCGCGTTGCTGGCGTCGCCCAGCTTCAGCACCGAGCCGCCGTTGAATCCGAACCAACCCATCCAGAGAATGAAAGTACCCAGCGTCGCCAGTGGCAAATTGGCGCCAGGCAATGCGTTAGCATGACCGTCAGGTCCGTACTTTCCAGAACGCGCCCCAAGCAACAGGACACCCGCCAGTGCAGCGGCAGCACCGGCCATGTGGACGATACCTGAGCCCGCAAAATCACTGAAGCCGAAATCATCACCAAGGCTGAACATGCCGAAAACTTCACCACCACCCCAGGTCCAGTATCCTTCGAGGGGATATATCAGACCGGTCATGACAATGGCGAAGACTAAGAAGGCCCACAGTTTCATTCGCTCGGCCACCGCGCCGGACACAATGGACATGGCCGTTGCCACGAAGACCACTTGGAAGAAAAAGTCAGATGCGCCGGAATAAACCGAATCGCCATCAAAACCATTTTCCGCCGATGCCGCCAGCACTTCGTCCAGGTTAAACGCTTCGATCCCGCTCAGAAACCATCCCCCGTCGTACATGATGGCGTAACCGCAGGCCAAATACATAAAACAGGCTATCGCATAAAGAGCGATGTTCTTGGTCAGGATTTCCGTGGTGTTCTTGGCGCGGACCAATCCCGCTTCAAGCATCGAGAACCCGGCCGCCATCCACATGACGAGGGCGCCACATATCAGGAAATAAAAAGTATCCATTGCATACTGCAATTCAAAGATCTGGGTTTCCATTCTTAAACTCCCAAAATAAATATCTGCAAGATCTGTCGTCGATTTTCTCTGTTGTTTGGTGGCTTAAATAGCCTGGGCACCGGTTTCACCGGTACGAATACGTACCACCTCTTCGAGTGAGCTGACGAATATCTTTCCGTCTCCTATCTTCCCGGTCGCCGCCGAACGTTGAATGGCTTCGACCACGTGTTCGGCAATCTCATCGGTCACCGCCGTTTCGAGTTTCAGCTTGGGAAGAAAATCGACGTTGTATTCCGCACCGCGGTAAAGTTCGGTATGCCCTTTTTGCCGACCGAAGCCTTTGACCTCCGTGACCGTGATTCCGGCGATTCCTACTTCGTGCAACGCCTGCCGTACATCGTCCAGCTTAAATGGCTTGATTATCGCTGTGACCAGCTTCATGGGTACTCCTCCATCGTCGAACCTGATTGATCACCCCTGTAGATGCAGGTTTCATGCCACCTGCAGCCGTTTATAACTAGCTATTTTTATTAGTTTTATCTTTCTGCAAACGGATTACATATGTTGAAATAGGGTGCAAGCACCAATAGGGTGCACCGTGACGGTGCATGGGATTCCATGAAGCGTATTTAATGCAATTAACATGAACTAATTCTTGGTTATCATTGCCAGCGTCTGTACTATTCGCAACGTGGGCTTTAGAACAATTCAAGATCTGAGGGTACAAACAGATCCTAAATCCACGACATAACCTTGAGACACATCCTGTGAGAGGAGAGAAAATGAACCTGAAACTCTTATCGCTCTCTATTGCGACAGCGTTGCTTATAACGAGCGGCCCCGCACTTGGACAGAGCACGGCGACCGAAGAGCAAGCCGAATCCGACGACGTTTTCATGGAGGAAGTCACGGTAACAGCCCGCAAACGCGAGGAGACACTGCAGGACGTGCCCTTTTCCGTGGCGGCAAGAACAGAAGACCAGATGCGCAGGAGCGGACTCGTTTCGCTTGAAGACATTTCCAAAACGGTGGCTTCTTTCTCGGTGATGAACCTCGGCCCCGGACAAAGCGTGGTTGCCATTCGCGGCGCCTCTGCAGGCAAACAGGACCGGGATCTTCCAGGAATCAAGGAACAGGTCGGTGTTTACCTCGACGAATCGGTGATTTCACTGTCCCTGTTCACCCCGGACCTCGACCTGTTCGACCTGAACCGTGTGGAAGTTCTGCGCGGGCCCCAGGGCACCCTGTTCGGCTCGGGATCGCTTTCCGGCACCGTGCGGTACATAACCAACCAACCTGATTTGAACGCTTCCGGCGGGGCTGTGGAATTGGACGCCAGGACCATCGACAGCGGCGGCTCGGGAGGCTATGCGAAAGCCTTTTTCAATACGCCTCTGAGTGACACCGCCGCGATGCGCGTCGTTGCCTACTACGACGACATTCCAGGTTATATCGATTCTCATCAACCTGACGGAAGCCTTAAAAAGGACGTTAATGATGGTAAGCGCTATGGCGGAAGGCTTGCTTTTCGCTTCGAACCCAATGAGGACCTGGTAATCACGCCCCGGGTCGTTTACCAGAAAGTGGAGTTCAATGGTTACAACCGGGAGGATCTTTACAACATCCTGGGCAACGAATTCACGACGACACGTCCAAATGTATCATTTGGCGAGAACGAACAGTACACGCAGTTTGATGAAGTCTTCACGGACGAAATTACCCTGGCTGACCTCAAGATCGAGTACGACTTTGGCAAAGTCAACCTGACGTCCGTCACCTCGTATACAGACCGTAGTCTTGTGGCCGGCCGCGATGCCGGAGCCTTGACCTCCAGCATCACGGGCGGAACCATCGGTCTCGGTGAAGATGTTTACACACTGGATGCACCGCTGGACGATTTCACTGATGTCGATGGCTGGACCCAGGAGCTTCGTATTGATGGCGGTGATGACGAACTGGCTTGGGTAGCTGGCGTGTTCTACAGCGATTTCGAGCGCAAATATGGCCAGGAACTGCTTGTAGCCGGGTTCGAAGATCTAACCGGAATCCCAACCACGGGCGATTTCATTGCGCCAAAGGACGGTCTGTTTTGGTCCGATCTCAAGTACAGTTTCAAGCAGCTCGCGTTATTTGGTGAAGTGAGCTGGGCCGTCAATGAGCGTCTGGACCTGACCGGCGGGCTACGCTACTACGATTTTGACGAGAGCCGCATCCAGACCTTTGATGGCATTTTCGCTACCCCGGGCACTACGACAGGCGGAGCCAAGGCTGATGGATTCGCTCCCCGCTTCATTGCGGACTACGCCATAACTGAAGATTTCTCGATTAACGGTCAGATATCGAAAGGATTCAGGCTTGGCGGCCTGAATGACCCGCTGAATATTCCACTATGCACGCCGGAGGACGAAGCCACATTCGGTGGTAATGACAGTTTCGGTGATGAGAAATTGTGGAATTACGAAATTGGCATGAAGTCGATGTTCATGGATGGCCGCGCGATTTTCAACGCGGCTGTTTTCTACCAGGACATCAAGGATTTGCAGGCTGTGCTGCTTGCCGGATCCTGTTCTTCGCGTATTGTCTACAACGTGCCAAAAGCGCACAGCTCCGGTTTCGAGCTCGAATTTGCCGCACAGCAGACCGATAGATTCGACTGGGCCATCACCGCCAGCTATATCAACGCTGAACTCGATTCCTCGGTGGTTTCCGTCGCGGATGACGGATCCGAAACCATCCTCGCCGGTCTGGCAGATGGAAACCGTTTGCCAGCTGTGCCCGAATTCCAGGGAGCTTTGGCCGGCACCTACGTGATCCCGATGAACAACGCCTGGGAAAGCTACATTCACGGTATCGTGCAGTACGTCGGATCCCGGGTTACCCAGTTCGGCGACTACGACGAAGGATTTGGCACTGTCAATATGCTGGCCTTCGAGGAAGGCGGCGGAGGCACCATCGGTGGCCCGTTGACGCAATGCTGTTTCACCTTTGATCCGAAACTTCCGAGTTATACGACGGTGAATGCGCGCGTGGGTTTCCGCAACGAACGCTGGGACGTTGCCTTCTACATCAACAACCTGACCGATGAACAGGCACGCCTGGCGCTCGACCAGGAACGAGGCACGCTGGCCCGCGTTGGATTCCTGGTCAACCAGCCGCGCACCTACGGCGTTACCGCAAGGATTTCTTTCTGACACGCTCGTGAATTACAACCGGGAAAAACCGCCCTTCGGGGCGGTTTTTTTTGGGTTTCGGGCCGGTTGAATCAATCAATTACCCATAAGACCTTAACGGGCATTCCTGGTTAGAACAGATCCAGCAACTGCACCCAACACGCATACGACCGCCGAGGCGGCCAGCACCAGGAAAAATAGGGTGAAGCCCCCTTCGACACCAGGAAAATCAACCGCGGAGCCAAAAAATGCAAAGCCGGAATTCAACGCGACAGCCAGCAAAGCTGAAGGCAATGCCATGGAAATCCCCAGGAAAAGTTTCCTGGATGGCGCCAGATAGGCGCAAATAAATGCCGCAATAAATGGCGAGACCCATAAGAGCACCGCCAACGACTGAGAAAAAACTTCCATTTGCAAAAAAATAATCCAAAGGGCGAAGACTGCGACGAGTATGGCAACTCCGATCAGCCAGGCCTTCAACATGCCGGTATTCATGGATTCAGTCCCTCAATTCTTGGTTTTGGATGATACCCCGGTTCACCCGGTTGCGGACCAGGATTCACTGGCCAATTCGGCCAATCCTCTCGTGGTATTCCTATCCCGCAGACGTTCATGGCCTGTTCGACGCAATGACAACAGTTGAATCCCATGAAATCATATTGTTCCCCTTCACATTTATCCATCTCTCTCTTCATGCACTCGTCATCCTGATCACCTTCGGTTGCCTGGCAGCTATTTGGCCACCAATCGGGTGCCGGATCCGGACCTGGACCGCCCGGCCCAAAACTGCTCGTTCCGCCACCACTGTAGCGGACGAAACAATGTCGTGCATACGGCATGGCCATGGGGTAGAAAGGTCTGCGACAAAATTCAGCATCGAGCCCAAGTGCATCTGAGTATCTTAATGGATTCCCTTCAACGTACGCGAAAGTGTTGATTCCGCCTTCCAACCCAATCGGGTCACTTTCAATGAATCTACCGGTTGCCGGATCATAGGTCCTGAAGTAATTGTAATGCAGGCCGGATTCGGCGTCGTAATATTGACCTGGGAAACGAAGATTCAAAACAAAGGGCTCGGTATCTCCGTCCGGGTCCTCATCGGGCAGTGAATCACCGAACGCCGTGCTGTCCCAGCGCCATACGGTCGCCTGATCATCACCGGTGACCCGGCGCGGGGTGCCGAGATGATCAAAATGGATGTAATTCGTCGTTTCGATGAATGTATTGATTGGCTCGACAATCTCGACCCAGCGAATCGCATCGGCAACGAACTTGTTTTGCGTAGAACTGACTTCGACGTAGTCCTGTCCACCCGAGCTGGAATAAGAGCCCAGGTACTGCCATTGCCCCCCTCCCGTCTTCGTGATCGTCAGCAC
>CAMYKC010000005.1:0-15596 GCA_947258865.1 uncultured Lysobacterales bacterium | reverse complement strand
ATCTGATTGGTTGCTCCGGGAAACCCACCAGGCAAAAAGCCGGTACTCACTTCCAGGAGGCGTGATTGTCCAGCGATAGCTCCGGTTCGGTGCCTTGTTGGCAAACAAATACCCCGCCCCGAATTCCTGGGTACTGGATTTGCTGCGCCACGATCCGGCGCTGCTCGTTCCCGGGTCGCCGTCGTCCAGTATCCGTTCTTCGCCGGGTAGCTGAACCGTTTGGGTGCTTCCGCTGATGACTGCAATGGCCATTCCATGCAGGTAAACATATTCCTTGTATCCGCCATCTGCTGCCGACGAATACTCGCCGAGCAATTCACCGGATAAGCCATGTATATAACGGATGCCTGTTCCGCCAAGTGATTTGTTGATGCGCTTGCCCCTGCCGTCATACTGATAATCAGCGACGACCGTATCGCCCGATTCACCACGAATCGATACCTGTGATAAACGGTTGTGATCGCCATAGCTGTACAACTGGCCGTATCCACCGGCATCGAGCATGGCCGACCGATTACCCGCGGCATCCCTGATAATGGACCAACCATTCCGGGCTGCCAGGCGATTCGACTGGTTCTCATAGCTGTAGGAATCAATCTCGCCGCCACCCATGTAGAACATACGGTTGCCGTTGGCGTCGTATTCAAACGCCTCGCTGCCGTCCTGGCTTTGGGCAGCCTCGAGACGGTTTAAACCATCGTATGAAAATGCCTGATCATATTGTTGATCGACTTGATCGTCGATGGCCAGAATGTTGCCCGCTGGATCAAAGTCCAGCAACCAGTTCAGGTCGTTTCCCGATTGCAGCTGATCGAGCTCATAGTCCTGGTCGAATGCTGCAATAAAGGTCAGGCCGTTGCCATAGGTGAATGACGTGACGGGGCCGAACGGCTTGTAGTCAATGTCATTGGCCAGGGTTACAACCGCAGAGCTGGTTTGCCTGTCGACAGCGGTAATTCGACCCGCGGCATCGAGCACGTAATCGATTACCATACCGCTGGGGTATCTTATCTGAACCAGCCTGTCCGCTTCGTTATAGGCATAGGAGGTGATGTAAGTATCACCATTAATCGTTCGGGTTTCGCTGAGCAGATTACCTCGCGCGTCATAGGCATAGTCGGTCGTTCCAGCCACATCGGCCATGTTGCTTAAACGGCCGTTGCCATATGATCCCGAATCGTATCTGAAGATCACATCCAGAGTGCTGTCCGGATAAGAGATTGCCGTCAGGCGGTTCAGGGCATCATAGGTGTATTCACTGCGGATTCCACGGGCGTCTGTTGCAGCCGTTCGATTCCCGGCTTCGTCGTATTCATACGTTGTGATCCCGGTGTCAGGGCTCTCCAGCCGAATCTGGTTATCCAGGCCATCGAAAGCATATTGAGTGACGTTGCCCAGTCCATCGCTAACCTCGACCAGTTGATCCCGGTCATCGTAATCCAGCAGGATTTCTCCCAGGCTCGCATCGATGGTCTTCACCAGGCGATTGAGCGAATCGTATTCGTATATGGTGGTGTTGAGATTGGCATCCTGGGTGCTGATTCGATTGCCGTTATCGTCATAGCCGTGCCGGTTTTGATCGTTGTTGCCGTCAACGAGGCTTTCGAGACGGTTGAGCTGATCGTAGACCCGCCTCAATTGCCGGTGCAATCCGCCGGAATTGTCGTAGGTTTTTACCGACACCCGGTTACCCGCGGCGTCGAGAACGAATTCAATCCGATTGTCAAAGTTGTCGGCGATTGCTGTCAGGCGGTGAGCATCATCGTACTCATAATCAAGGTAACTGCCATCCGCCTGTACGATGCGGGTGAGGTTTCCGGAGGCATCATAGGCATAGGTGGTGGCTTGACCATCGGTTGTCTTGCGGCTGATCCAACCGCGCTCATGATAGGCCATCGTGGTTAGCACACCGTTCGGATCCTTGACCTTCATCACCCTGCCATTGGCATCGTATTCAAGATATTCAGTGACGTGCCCCAAAGCGTTACGGATGGTATGCAGATCACCGGCTCTGTAGTAGCCGTTGGCATCGTCGGCGCTGTAGTAGCCAAAACTCGTTACGTCGTCCACGTCGCTTCGTGGTCCATCAATGGACCGCAATCTGCCGACTTCAGCATACTGTGAACTCACATCGAAATAGGTGTAAGTCCAGGACCTCTGTGAACCAGAGGTCAAGTCCTGAATGGTTCTGGATTCCAGGCGGCCTTCTGAATCATATGAAAACGCTGAGAGGACACCTGGCTCGGCAAGAATTGTGCGCCGGTTTAACGAGTTATCCCAGGAATACTGAAACGATCTTTCCTCATCTGTGCCACTGCCTTCGGTTCGCTGAATCAAGTGGTGCTCGTCGTATGTATATCTCGATGTATGGCCCCTTGCGTCTGTCATTTCTGTCCGCCAGCCATCGGCATTTCGACTGTAAGTGACCGCACCGCTGCCATCACTGCGTTCCTGGACTTCAAACGTTGGTCTATTCTGATCGTATGCATACCTGCGGATGTCACCCAGCGGCGTGGTGACCTCGGTGGTCCCTTCCGTAACGTAATTCAGAGCGACCGCATCAGCCCCTCCGGCATGTTCACTCAGTGTGACGCGTCCGTAGGGATCGTACCCATACGTAGCGTATCGATTGTTGTTTTCATCCATGATGCCGGTCAAATGATTGGGTAAGGCCGGGTTCTCGTACAGATAGGTTCTCTGGCTTCCATCCTGAAAAGTCACTTTGAACAAGTTTCCACTGCTGTCATGAGCGTATTCAATTCGCTCGCCATCGGGCAGTACGATAGCGCTGATGCGCACACCACCGCTGTGCTCGAAATGAAGTTGGCGGCCGAATGGATCCGTTACGCTATCGAGCAATCCCGAGGAACTGTCATATCTCAACGTTATTGGTCTGTCCGGTAACTCCGCTTCATATATTTCCACCAGCCGAAACTGATCAGGTTCCACCACGTACTGCGATACCAATTCGTAAATCTCTTTTCGGCCGCCCTCATAGGTAACTTGGGCCAGGCTGCCGGTACGGGCCAGGATCATCCCCGGGTCATTGACAGACCGGTAATCGCCATTAGCCGTGCCTGCGAATTGCACCGCCATACCCCTGGGATTGATGAGTGTGTAACCGCCACTGAAAATCAGCCTGGCTGAATAATTATGGTCCCAGCCTGCTCCCAACTGGCCAGACCCAAGTTCCAGGCTCGAGTTGTAGAATCGTTCAACATTGAGATGACCGCTGTTGAAATCCGTCTCGGCCAGTGATTTGTGACCGGTCATTGGGCTGCAGGGGTTGCCCTCAGTAGCCGTGCAGATGCTGGTGATTCGTTTGCTGATTGCCGCCAGGTTGGAAATCGGAGGCTGATGCCCCGAAGGAGAGCAGACATCCGGATACCGCGGTTTCGGTTCCAACTGGCTGGCGTCCCGGGTTACAGGCGACATGTCCAGGTCACATTCCGCCAGGGAAGTCCGCAACATCGATGAATGGATGACCTGAGGGCTTTGGCATTCGCCGGTTGTGACGTGCGGATAATAGACGGTGATTTCGAGCGGCGCGCTTTCTATGGCCCAGAACCTGATTCCATGCTGCAGAACTTCTTCCCATTGCTGTTCCTGGAACGCAAACTCGCCAACCGTGAATTCGACATTGCAAAATGGATAGGTGCCTGTCGCCCAGGCATCCACAGCATCGTCAAAGGTTGCATGACACTCCGTGCCGCCCCAAATCCCACACCGGCTGGGTGACACGGCGTAACCCTGGAAGGTGCTGCTGCTCACGGGTTGATATTCGAAGATGGTGTACCAGTAAATGGTGGTTGCAGGGTCCCACCAGTGAAATTCCTCATACCATGGCTCCACCAGGCCGATGTATTGTGGCGTTGGGTCGAGTTTCATTGCTGCCTCTGCTTCAGCCCGGGTCGCGTATTTACCATTCCACAAGAACTGCGCACAGACGATATGGCTCTGGCACAGCAGGACCAGAAGAATGAAGTAAACAGGAAATTTTCTCGTTGTTCCGCGACGTGTATTCATTACGACTCCCGGTCAAAGCGGCTTTAGGCCTGTGAATTTTTCCCTGGAAGACTGCGCGGATGAGTCTTCAGGTTTGCGATTAACGCGCACCCATCCTCAGTGCAAATCGATCGATGCACTGAGAGCAGGAGGATGAAATCGTTGTAGGAGAACTTCGATCTTAGACCGGGATTCGGAACACCGACTGGACTCGATGGTTTGGGTGAAGCCCAAACCAGAAAAACAGGACTACATTTTGTCTACTCTTGATGCTTGAAGTCTCGTCGCAGACACTCTCGTAATAGCTGATTTCAATTTAGCCTAATGATGGTGGCCCTGAGGCGCTGGGGAAACGAACCCGGGAAACCGTTCACTCGCGTATAAAGAATGACAATTGGCACAGCTTTCTATCAAGCGGGAATAGTGAAAGACAACAAGTTCAGGATCACGTACTGCGGCTGCCGCCCCAATCCTTTCCGCCCTTTGGTGGAACTCCGCGTCGAGATGCTTGAATTGCTCAGGCAGTGCCTTCTCCAGTTCGCCCAACTGCGCCGGCGTAAGCTGCTTCTCCAAAATGTAGCTGGCGCGTATTTTCGAGCTTGTTTCCTGAATTGATTGCCAGTCTGCTGTCGCCAGTGACAACGCCAGACCCTGAACTCCAGCCGTGATTTCACGCATTTCGGCCCGAAGAAGGTTAAGCAGATCTGGCGACAGTTTGAGACCCTGATTCGGGGCATCGCCCTCCGCCGCGTTGGCATTTGCCGAACCCACAGCAAGGCTGCCGAAAACTACAATTGCTGCCAGTAATTTGATTTTCATTTACTCACTCTCACAACTCCAATTGCGAAACCTAACGCTAAACTTGAGCGGTTTGCTGGCGAAACGCACATTAAGTTTCGTCAGGTGCTTTCATCGGCCAGCAAATAGTGAATCATTCGTTCATGATTGTTGAGAAATTCTTTCTTAATTTCAAAGTGTTCTGTGTCCTCGTACCTGACTTCCGGTAAACCGGTATGGTCCAAAAGTATAATTTTGGCACTGGGATAGGCCATAAGAATCGGTGAGTGTGTGGCAATAATAAACTGAGATTGCTCTTGAACCAGAACATGAATTGAAGCTAACGCCGCCATTTGTCTGCTTGGAGAGAGTGCTGCTTCCGGCTCATCAAATAAATACAGTCCTTTTCATGGCTTCACGCACGGGCCGGTAACACGCCACTTCGGACCGAGTCGTAGTACGCTACAACCGAGCCCTTACGGTAGAGGTACCAGAGGCACAGAAAAGCCAGCACTGAGAATCCGACGATCGAGACAATCAACTCGGACGCGCTGATTTCCACGAGACGCCGCGCCACGAAAAGCATTGCGGCGTCGCCAACCACGAATTCGGCTAGCAGGATGGTCAAGAGGATTCGTGAGCGAGAGTGCCCCTGCCAGAGCGCCCAAGACGCGGCTCCGGCCGTCAGACACGCCAAGACATACAGAAAGACGAACGGTAGAGCCACGATCAGGAAGTCAGTTTTCGCCACAGAAGCAGCGGTAGGGCTAAGCGCCTGTCGTGCAACCAGAACCTCCCCAATACTTAACGTTACTATAGGACAGCCAATCCGCACCTGCACTGTTACAGTCGTATACAGCCGGCGCGTTAAGGGCCGTTCAATGTATCAGTTTGGCTGAGCCTGCGCAGCAGGCTTCGGTCAGCCGTAGAGATTTGTAAGGCAGTACTGTCATTCACTTCTAGTCAGACGATGTCTGACTGCCGAAGCCAAAGTCAGAGATCTCCGAGCCCCCGTGCTTTTCCAGCTCGGAATAGAGATCGGCAAAAAGAGCATTCTGAGCTCGGAAGGGCTTACAGCCCGGCTGATCCATAAATTGCGCAGCTTCTCGAGCAAAGATGTGCCACTCAGCGGCTGGCAGGCTGCCCCTCTCGTGCAGCTTGAAAAGCTTCCACCACTGATTTGCGTAGCATCGGAGCAAGAAATTGAACTGAACCACGTCTTCGGCATTCAGCTTGTTCGGGGTTTGGCAGCCGCGATCGAGCAAGGCAGCAAGCGCAGGATGGCTCGCGACAACGATGTTGATGTCATTGAACCCAGTCATGACGCTTTCGTAGGTGGATGTGGCGACTGCCGCTGTGTTCTGCCTGATCTGAACAGCGAGGTAGATAAAAGTAATCAGCACCGCGGTGGCGCCCACGATTTCGCCGATTGCGGCTATGGCTTCCCAATTCATGACGACTGACTCCTGCTTTCTAACGTTTTAGTTAAGGGGTGCGTGCGCAGCACGCGTCCCGTGGAGGCCCACAAGGGCCGGAACGTACTTAGACGCTTTGTTATACGGTAGCGGTATTTGTGTCCCTACTTAGCAATATAGACGCCAATAAGATGCTGGCGGCAACTACCGCGAGCACAATGGTACCTGGGAACCAACCGGCCACACTAAAAACCCAAATAAAATCGCCAAGCACAACAACACCACAAAACAGTGCGATTGGCAGTGACCAACTGGGCAGGCGCACGGCAAGCCAAAGTAGCGGAACCGCCACCACAAAAAGATGCCATGAAAAAAACAGCCAAAGAATCGGAATTCCCTCGATGAGGAATGCTGGAAGCGAAGTGTTTGAAAGCGCGTCTTCGAGGTCGGCAAGACCTGTCGAATGAAAATAGGACGTGGCTACGAGAAGTACGCTACTTATTCCAAAAGTTACTCTGGCAATTCCTTTCAAAACGGTTTCCTTTTTGACATATCAGGTTTTAGTTAAGCGGCGCGTGAGTAGCACGTGTCGGGTGAAGCCAGATTTATGGCGGAACGCACTTAAACGCTTGGTTTTATGTCATAAGTTCAATACCAATTTCAAACCCTCGTCGACACGATCCATAACACGTCCTGGCAGTGCACCGATACGCTCGGAAAGAAACTGCCGGTCAATGGTCAGGATTTGAGAAATATTGACAACTGAGGCTTTTGGAAGCGCCGAGTCGGATTTGCTAATCCGCACATTACCCGGAGCTTGTGCAAGCGCCAAATTTGAAGTAATTACACTTACCAATACGGTTGAGATTCGACTTTCATTAAAGGAGTTGGCTTGCACGATGAGGACCGGGCGGCGGTAACCGGGCCCTGAGCCTTCAGGTGGTTTCAGCGAAGCCCACCAGATTTCACCACGCTTCATGACTTATTGAATCGAGTTGTACTTGAGCCAGATCGTTATCAAGCGCAGACGTTTCACGGCCATAGACCTCATTGAGTTTGGAGGTAACCGCTTCTGAGCCGCGCGATTCGACATAAGCAGCCAGGGCCTCAGCAAAAATCTGACTCCGCGGCACGCTGCGCTGCCTGGCCAATCGCTCGGCGGCTTCAAAAATTGGGTCTGGTATAGATACTGCTACTTTCATACCAATAGGGTATCACTATGGTAATACCGGATCAACTCTACATATATCGTTTCATTTAACCAGCGCCGGAGCAATGCCATTCCTGTCGACTATGGACACGCGTATTCCATTTACAGTTAACGCCAAAGCTCAGCGGCGGCGGTTAGCCGTCTGCTGGAGCGCCATGTTGGCCATTTGCTGTGAATCCTTCATGAAACAAGACATTGCCTTGCGGAATATTTCCGTCAAACGAAAGAGCGAAGAACACTTCCTGGGGAATGCCTTTGTGGATTAATCCTTCAACATTCTTAAATCCAAATTGTCGATAGTATTGTGGGTGCCCGACCAGGCAACAACCTTTGGCTTTGAGGTTTTTCAAACGGGACAATCCTTCTTGTATAAGTGCCTTTCCAATGCCCATGCGCTGAAAGTCCGGATGTACTGACACCGGACCGAGTCCGTACCAATCTTTGGTGCCGTCCGACATGGTCACGGGAGAGAATGCAATATGTCCAACAACAATGCTATCTGCCTCCGCGACCAATGATACGGTCAGGGCTTTCGCTGATCGTAGTGCATCAATGATAAACTGCTCGGTGTGATTACTAATCTCCATCGTTTCAAATGCTGCGATAGTCACCTCGGAAATGACCTCAAAATCAGCGCTTTTTTCATCTCTAATCAGAACATTTTGTAACATCTTGGCAATTTCTCTATTTTGTGTTTGATGTGGCTCACGTCTGAATTAAGAGGCACCTGCAAAGCAGGCGTCTGAGCAACCGCCACGACAGGAGCCAGCACCCTGACCCGCCCAAGGCGCAAAGGGTGATTGCCCACAAGTTCCGAGACGGCGCAACCCCAGCTACCATTACATTGATACCCATGACAACAGCGAGTGGAAGCAAGAGAGCCGCAATGACCATCACAAGGCCTGCCAAAATCTCAAGAAATCGAGGGGCTGGGGCGTAGTAGTCGGCCTTCATCTACTGTACAGATAACATTTGAATTAACCGGCGCCGGCAGAGCCGGCGTCCGTGTTTAATGACTTGTTGTGCCTCTTACGCACCATCCGCACAAATACCCAATACAGTGACGGTATGGTCAGCACAAGAACCAGCTCACGCAAATAGCCATAAGCATTCCCGTGTATGACTAAATACCAGGATTGTCCGGTGACTATGAATGTGGCCGCGCTGGCCAAACCATAAAGAACGGGATTTCTGGGTTTCAGGATAAGCATACTCCAAGCGACAACGCCAGCCAACGAAGCCCACACCAAGACCGTATAAATGAACCCGAAAGCCATGGCGATCGGCACGTCAAAATGCTTGCCGGCCCATTGGAGTGGTTCCAAAATAAACTGAGGCAAGTATACGAATGTGAAGATACCGATAAGCGTCAGGCCGGCAACCAAAATGCAGTTGACTCCCAGTTTCATCGCTGTAGGCATAACGTCTTAGTTAAGCTGCGCAGCGGAGTTGCGTCCGGTGGAGCCAGCTTGCTGGCGGAACGTACTTGAACGCTTTGTTATGCATCATTGGTCAGTTTCAACCGGGGCCATTGTATTTGCATCCCGAACAACAACCCAGCCATCAACACGTCGCTGCAGGACCGAAAGCGAATCACCCTTCATCAAGGTGCGTGAGTTTGTAATTTTGTTCGTCATTGCCAGAGAAATCGTGGCCAAGAGCCAAGCATGGTCACCGAATATGCGGATCTCCTGAATCGAGCAGTCAAGCTCGAATTCTGTGTTTGGGTCAGTGGCAGTCGCGGCCGCGGCGAAACTCTCCTTGTCCATTTGACCAGCGCCAGGAACAAGAAAGATCGCATCATCTGCGATTAGCGTTCTCGCTAACTCAAGGTCGCCTTCCTTTGTTGCCTTCATCCAATCGTCAAACCAATTTCGGATGGCTTGTTCGTCTTTATTCATCGGTACTTCTCCATTACTCGGCTACTGCTGACAGCCTGTCGTCAAGGCGAACACCATGACGATCGAAATTAGCTATTTAATCATCGTCTGCGAGTCCACGTTTGATGCATAGCGTTTTAAGTTAAGCGGCGCGTGCGCAGCGCAGCTCCGTCCGGTGGAGGCCGTAGGCCGGAACGTTCTTGAACGCCGTGTTAGGTGCGGGTGGCATAAATGGTAAGTATTCCAATAGACAAGAATATCAGCCAAGAAAAGTGCCTTCCACGAGATCCAACCAAAGCAATGGCAAAATGTACAAGAAAAGTACAGCCAATCACCAGGCCAATTGTGCTTGAATCTACCGGCTGGTTCGCCAACACAATGAGAATTGCAGCAAACCCCCACCAAGCCATAGTTGTGAGGTGCCAGGCAAAGCGAAGCGTCCGGATGGTGAACTCGGAACTTCCAAACAATTTTGGTAAGTCATCGCGGCGGAACAATCGCACCAAAATATAGTTTTCGCCTAAATATGAATGGGCAACTCCAACAGAAATTGCTAGAAATGCTGCCAAATAGAGAGGTATTTCCATTTACACCTAACGTTTGAAGTAACCGGCACCGGCATCACCTGTGTCCGTGTTCAATGATTTGTTATGTATTTCCGTCATGCTGCCGACAGCTTTCGAACATTCAAGGAACTACGCTTCTGTTCGGCATGCCACAAATCGTACTGAGATTGTTGGTTGAGCCAGCTCTCAGGCGAAGTATCAAACGCGATAGAAAGCCGAATAGCCATCTCCGGGCTGATCCCGGCTCTTCCATTGAGGATGGAAGACAACGTTTTTCGACTTACACCCAGGCTGTCCGCCGCTTCGGTTACGGAAATGCAGAGCGGTTCCAGGCACAGCTCTCGGATGATCTCGCCAGGGTGCGGGGGATTATGCATCAACATTTCTTCACCTCAGTGATAGTCCTCATAGTCGACTATCTCGGCATCACCTTCATTAAACCGAAATGTGACACGCCAGTTGCCACTGACTCGTACCGACCAGATCCCACGCCTATCACTGCCAAGTTGATGTAGGAAAAGACCAGGCAAGTTCATGTCCTCGGGGCTTTGTGATGCATTTAGCCGGCCGAGGATGAGACGGAGTCTTGCGGCGTGCTTGGCTTGAATTCCGGACTTCGTTCCCTTGAGAAAGAACCGTTCAAGCCCCTTGTGCATAACGTCTGAATTAACCGGTGCGCGGACGGGCGTTCCCGCGGAAACGCGCCGCACAACTTTCCCGCGTCCGGTTGAATGATTTGTTAGCTGTCACGCTCACTACTCCTCTTCAACTTACTAACCCGAAGCCTTTGTTCACTGCGCATGACATGCAGGATATAGACGCAAGTATCATCATGGCGATAAAAAACCCGACACGGCGGTTCGATAATTTGACGATAGTTCCAACCTTCAAGCCCACCTGGTTTTGAACCGCTTTTAGGATGATCTTTAAGCTGTCCAACATGTTTGAAAATTTTACGCACCAACTTCTGCGCAGCCACTGGATTCTCTAAGGCTATATAGTCTGCTATTGCATCAAGATCGGAGAGTGCCGGTTCAGTCCAGACTATTTCAACCATCGAGACATTCTGGATGTTGCTTCTTCGTGAGAAAGAATCCGGCCATCTTCAACTGCTCGTTCACCTCGAGCTATTCCTTCCAGAAGTTTGATTCTGCCTTGTAGGTACTCAAAGCTATCTACATCAACCAAGTAAGCCGAGGGAAGGCCGTGTTGAGTAATTAGGATCGGCTCTTTGTCACGAGAGAGTTCAGAGAGTAATTCCGTTGCTTTTCGTTTCAGAGTAGTTACTAGTTCAGTTCTCATAATGTGATACTAAAGTAGCACTTTGTTTGATGCAAGCACTAGTGAAGCTAACGTTTTAGTTAAGCGGCGCGTGCGGAGCACGCGTCCGGTGGAGCCAGCATCGCTGGCGGAACGTACTTAAACGCTTTGTTAGGTGCCATTAGCTTATGAATCCCGTTGTGCTTTGCCGAGAATATCAAAAACCTCCCTAGCGTTTTCGACACCTTCTAGTTGAGTCGGAATTTGCGACATTCCCGGCCATGAAAAGCCCTGATGCCACATTGCCATTGGGTTTGTGGGTCCAAGCATTATTGTCCCTCGACCTGACGCACTCTCTGAAACAGAGACGTCCGATAGAGTGCGCAGGTTTAGAGACTGTAGATTTGTGCGAGAACGAATAAGAACCCTTTCATTAGTAATGGCGTAAGTGAGTTTCTTACGCCGCATTGCGTCGTATATAAATCTTCCGAACACGAAATAAAGACCAACTACAACGAATACTCCGCCAAACAAGAGGAAAAACGCATCAGCACCCATTGAGGCAGCCGAGAATTCCCAATTTACCGCAAATCCGCACCAAAGAAGGCTAAACGGGATCATCAATGCATCAGATTTGCGGAACAGAACGCCCTGAGCGGGTCGGCCCGCCCACAACAAACGTTCTGAACCGTTCAGGTCGCCTTGTATTGCTTGCTGTGCCTCGAAGTCCATCTCATCTAACGTCTGAGTTAAGCGGCGCGGCGAAGCTGCGTCCGGTGAGCGAAGTGAACGAACTTAAACGCTTTGTTAGCCATTTTTCTCCACCAGCTGTCCGTCCACATACTTGTGCAAAACACTTGAAACAAGCGTTTGATAAGGAACACCTTCCTTAAGAGCCCGGCTTTGAATGGCGCGTAGATCTCTTGATGACAGCCGTATGTTAATACGAGCATCTTTCTTGAAGGTTGCTTCAGCAACAACCCTATGCTCTTTGATTTGTGCCGCCGCCTTCTTGGATCGTTTGAGTTGACCTTTATCAAAGGCTTCGAGAATCTCTCGTTCTTCTCTGTCCAATTTACTCATCTTTATCACCTAAATATTGTTTCGTTGCTTTCCTGCCTGGAATGATGGTTTTAAGAAATATTTCCTCATCATTTTCAACAAATGGAACCAAGAATGCATAGTCTTCAACGATAACAACTGAACTTTTCTGACCAGGGTAACGACTTTGATTTGGGTGGTCGTAGATATCTACTTCATTACCCATGTGGATGCTAACAACGATATCTTCGAATGAGATTTCCCGCTCACTTATTAGCTGCTCATTCTTTTCCGAATTCCATGCATAGGTCTTCATTTAATGAGCATAGCTAAATGTGTGCCTATTGTCATCACATGGCTAACGTTTGAGTTAAGCGGCGCGGCGGAGCCGCGTCCGATCTAGAAGGCTGAATTAGTGGTTTAAATCCACCATACGCCATTCTTTCGGGATCAAAACCTGAATCGACAGAAGTGACCAGTTGTTCCATTCTGGGATCACTTGAAACTTTCTCGTTCGCCAGATCACGTGCATCGCGAGATTCAAAAACCACCCACCCAAACACGATTGTTTCATTCTCGCTCGCGGAAAGCACGTCAACGAATGAGCGCGTTCCATCCAACGTCATATCATCGCCAGTGTATTCATAGTAGGCGAGCGCGCCATGCTCCTTCCAAATCTCTGCTACAGCTTCAGCTAGCGGCATGTAGTCGTCTAGACGATCATTAGCGATAGGGAAGGCAAATCCATCAATGTAGTGGGGCATATCTTCTCCTGTTGTCTAGGATGGAGTTAGCGTTGTTAGCCGTATAACGTTTGAATTAACCGGCGCGCCTTGGCGCGTCCGTGTTTAATGACTTGTTATCTTTCATTCGTAATGCGTCCACATTCTTATCACCTTCACAACCTGCTCCTTGGGTAATACTTGATAGACCAGCCGATGCTGAATGTTGATGCGCCGAGAATATGCGCCTGAGAGATCGCCAACTAGCTTCTCGTATGGCGGTGGATTCTGAAATGGATCCTCTTCGAGCAGCTTGAGCAACCCCTGCGCGTTTTCCTTCAGATTGCTTTTGGCAAACTTCCGAGCATCTTTTTGGGCGTGCCTCGTATAAACGAGCCGCCATGTCACCAGTCAAGCTCCGAGGAAAGTTCTTCGACCGGAGTATCCAGCCCCTCCCGGATTGATTCACGCATGCCGGGAACGGACAGCAGATACATTGTTTCCTGGACGGCAGACCAATCCTCCTCGGAGACAAGGACGGCGCTATTGCGCTTCCCAGTTATTCGAATGGGTGTGTGGGATTCAGCCGCCTCATCAATCAGCCGATACAGCTTCGCCCGTGCTTCACTTGCGGTAAGAGTACTCATGCTTAAAGCGTACGCTATAACGTACGCTTTGTAAAGATAACGTATTAGTTAAGCGGCGCGTGCGCAGCAGGCGTCCGGTGGAGGCCGCAGGCCGGAATAAACTTAAACAGCTTGTTATCTGTCAGCGGCATTGCCCGAACCTTGTGAAATTTGCCGTTCTCGAAATCGTGCGAGTCCAAAACAAGCACCAGCAGCGCCGACTAAGGCTGCGGCTTCCAAAATTCCAAGGGGGTGGCGCATTATCATTACCGGCCCCGCAACAAGAAAAATCAACGACATTACGCGCAGAAAGGCGGGGGAAAACAAACCGCCGTCACGCCGGCCCTTCCCACTTAGCAATCGCCACGCTAGCAGCCAGCACCCTGCGCCGGCCACGGTACAAATGATTAGACCCCACATGTTCTGAGACGACGAATTCCCATCCAGGGTGACACTGAAGCCGACGACAGCGGCCAGCGTCAGGACGAGTGCTGCAATAACCATCACAAGACCGGCAATGATCTGAACAAACCGGGGAGTAGTTGCGTAGTAGTCTACTTTCACCTTTGTTACAGATAACGTTTGAATTAACCGGCGCCGGCATCGCCGGCGTCCGTGTTTAATGGCTTGTTAGATGGACTGCGCTCAGAAACAGACAGCAAGACTACCCTTACGCATTTGGCGATTAGCTTGTGACGCCGGTCCTGAGCCCAGCGACCGATAACGTAGCCAAGAAGAGCGCCCCCCACGATGACTGGAAACATTAATTTCAGGCTATGGTCAAATTCCACTCTCAGCACAGCAACCCAATTTTTGCCTCGACATACTTTTCCAGAATTTCCGACTTTGGCCCCAGTTTGGTGAGCAATCCTTCTGTCTGATTGAGTTCGTACGCCTCTTCTGCCTTATGCAGGTGCCATGGCACTGACATCAAAAGCACAACCGTAAAGGTTAGCAGGAACCACCGTACCCAACGCCAGGAGTTCGCAGTCTTCTCGAATTGGGCAAGATATTTTTCTGCTTGGGCAATTTCCTTATCGCTTAACTTCATTAAAAAGCCTCTCTTGCCATCTAACGTTTTAGTTAAGCGGAGCGTGCGCAGCACGCGTCCGGTGGAGCCAGCGTAGCTGGCGGAACGCACTTTAACGCGTTGTTAAGCTGCGTGTTCATTTTCAACCTCCCAGCCCGGGAAAACCAAGACAGCAGGATGGCAATGTAGAACTCTGGCCAAGGTTTTAGCCCTTTCCACGCCAAGATTAACTCGGTCGTTTTCCACAGCGGAAATAGTCGACTGAGGAATACCAGAGAGCTTCGCAAGTCCATTCTGACTCAGGCCCTGAAGTTCCCGAATGATCCGGACAGATTCACCCACCGAGACGTCAATTCGCTTTCTAGCTGGTCTGTAATCGCTCATTTCATTTCTTCCGATAATCATGAGGTGTCAGGTCTATCACCTTCACCAACACATTTTCAGCTTCAACGGTGTAGATGACTCTGTACTTTTGACCAAGCCGAGACGACCTGGATCTTTTCCACTGACCCTTAAGGGCTTCATCATTGAAGCCGCGAATGGACCGAAGTCCTGCTGGGCCCGAAATCCTGACGATGTCCTTCCACTTTTCATACCGTTTCAGGATTTCAACTGGCAGAGCCTTGAATTTTCGATCGAGTCGTTTGTGTTCGAGGACCTGCCACATACTAAATATAGTATATATACCAAGTTTGGTATGGGCAAGGCGTAAGACTGCTTAACGTCTGAATTAAGCGGCGCCGTTTACGGCGTCCGTTTTAAATTGACCTGCCCCCCACTTTCCGATCCATCGTGAACTTAGTAGAGTCCGTTTTCAAGCAAGGAGACGGACATGAAGCGCAAGCGCTACACCGAGGCCCAGATATTGGGATTTTTGAAAGAGGCCGAGGCCGGTATTCCGGTCAAAGAGTTGTGTCGTAAACACGGTTTCAGTGATGCCTCTTTTTACAACTGGCGATCCAAGTACGGCGGCATGGAGCTGTCCGACATCAAGCGACTGAAGGCGCTGGAACAAGAGAATGCCCGCCTGAAGAAGCTGCTGGCCGAGACGATGCTGGACAAAG
>CAMYKC010000004.1:46077-66253 GCA_947258865.1 uncultured Lysobacterales bacterium | reverse complement strand
CAAAAGGCCTCTTTTGCACAATACTGATCGGCCATTCGACGCTCGTCTTTCCGCCTTCCTAAATCGCGAAATGCCTCAGATACTTCCGTTCGAAGACTTTCTTGGCCCAGTGCAGCGAGCGCATGGCGGGCAACGCCATGCCGCGCTTCTCGCCGCGGTAGACCAGCAGCCCTTTGTCCAGGGTATCGATGATGCAGAGCAACTCCACCTTGAACTTCTCTGATGCCGGTTTGCCTTGCAGGTTGAGGACGATGTTCTTGGCCGCCGCGGTGGCCTGCAAGTCGGCCATGTGGGCCTGTTTGGGCATCCATTCGGGGCCGGGGAAGCTGCCGGCGTCGCCGGCGATGTAGACGCGCTCCATACCCTGGACCTGGCAGTGTTCGTCAGCCAGGATCATGCCGCCGGGGGAGATGGGCAGCGGCGTGCCCTGCATCCAGCCAGGGCCGGTCATGCCGGGCATGAACAGGATCAGGTCGGCCGGGATTTCGCCGCCCTCGGTCTGGACGACGTGGTTTTCGAAGCCCTTCATCTTGTGGCCCAGGTGGGTCTCGATGTTGCGCTTCTTCATCTCGGCCAGCAGTTTATCCACGGCCTTGTCGCCCAGGCGCTGGCCGGGGCGCGGCGCGGGGGTGAAGAACACCAGCTTGAACTGCTCCCGCTTGCTTTCCTTCCGCAGCCAGGTTTCCAGCCCGAACAGCAGTTCGAACATGGGGCCGCCGCGCATCGCGGAGGGCTCCTTGGGGTTGCCGCCGAAGCCCAGTGCGATCGTGCCACCGTCCAGGGCGCGCAGGCGCTCGCCCATTTTCTCGGCGGCCTCGACGCCTTCGCAGATGGTGATCACGTTCTCGATGCCCGGCAGTTTCCTGATGTAACGCCCGCCGGTGGCGATCAGCAGGGTGTCGTTTTGCTGCTCGCCCTCGCTAGTGCTCAGCACCCTTCCGTCCTCGGAGATGCCGGTGGCGGCGGCCTGCACATACTCGACGTTCAGCTTCTTCAGCAACGGGCGGATGTCGAAACGCAGGTCGTCGCCTTTGCGGATGCCGTAGGGCACCCAGATCAGGCTGGGCAGGTAGACGAACTCGGGCTTGGGTGCAATCAGGGTTAGCTGCGCATCCGGTAACCGCTTGCGCAATTCGCGGATGCCGGTGATCGCGGCGAAACCGGCGCCGGCGATGGTGATTCGGGGGCTTGCGTTCATGGGTGGTTCGTTCATGTGTCCTGCGGGGGACTATAGCACCTGGGGGCAACGGATCCCCGGGCAATGCGGCGTTTGGCTGATCTGAATCGGTCTGCAGGCCCCTGGGGTCGAGCCGATCTGTGCCGGCCGACCCGCTGCGAGGATGATTTCCGACGCCGCCGGGAGCCAATTGTCCATTTCCGCCTAGGCGCCTGGCCCGGACAATAAGCCTAATCGAAGAGAACAGTGCCGGAGGAGCCCGATCGCCATGATGCTGAAAACCACCCGCCTTGCCGCCGGATTTTCACTGGTGGAACTGACGGTAGCTATGGCCATTTATTCGATGGGCGTCGGCGGTATTTCGATCATGCTGCTCGCTGCGGTTCACGGCACGGCTGACGCCGGCTACCAGACTTACGCTGCTTCCGAGGCCAGCTCACTGGCCGAGATGATCCTGATGAATTCCGACGCGATTGGCCACTACGTCAACCCCGCTCCTTCCAATCCGGGGGCCTGCCAGTTCGATCAAGTGTGCAGCCCCGCCGACATGGCATCCGCAAATATGAATTCCTGGCGACTGCAGCTGCGCAATAATCTCCCGGGCGGCAGGGGCCTGGTCTGCCGCGACGGCACGCCGGATGACGGACAAGCTGACAAGCCGTCCTGCGACGGTGCCGGCAACCCGGTAATCAAGTTGTTCTGGGAGGAGCCGGGTAAACCTGAAGATGGCCGTAATTATTCGCAACACTTGGTTACAAGGCTTCCATTGCCGTGAACAGGGCTGCTGAAACACCTTCGTTGCAGGCATGTCACGGCATGAGCCTTGTGGAACTACTGGTTGCACTGGCATTGACCACATTCCTGCTCGCGGGGCTCATCCAGATCGTTTCGGCCGCTGGTTCCACTGCGCGACTGCAGGACAACCAGGGACAGATGCAGGATCGCGCCCGCTACACCGTTGAACTCCTGGCCGGGGCCGTACGGCAATCCGGATTCACCCCCGAGCCCTGGAACGACGCCTATGAATTACAGGGGCTGGCCGAGGACACGCTCGATGCGGTGTCGCCAGCCAGTGACCGTCTCGCCATCCGCAGTTGGAGCGACCTCAACTGCTTCAATAACCGCAACCCGGAAACGGACCCTGAAGGTAATCCCCGGTTTTACATCAGGGAATCGACCTTCGACCTGAACGGCAGCCGCAACCTGACGCACCTTTGCCGCTATGGGCCGTCACTGGCTCAGCTCACCACGCAGATTCGTCGCCAGGGCCTGATTCCGGGCGTGGAGTCGTTCCAGCTTCTGTTTGGCGAAGATGCCGACAGTGACGGCAATATCGAAAAATGGGTAACGGCCGGGCAATGGGGCGATCCACAGCGGGTTCTTGGTATAAAAATTGGCCTGCTGCTGGTAAGTGATGACGTGGTAGCGGATCCCGCCGCGAAACGTTACGACGTCCTCGATATCAGCATCAATAAGCAGCCCGATGGAAAGCTGCGACGAGTGGTTCAGCTCATAGCCGCCATCAGAGGGCGGAACGGGTGAACCACCGGGGAATGGCACTGCTGGCTGGGCTGTTGCTGCTGGCAGCCGTCAGCCTGCTGGCGCTGGTCGCCGCCAACGGCATGATTCTGCAACGCCACCAGGCGGCGAATTTCGGGGACAAAATTCGGGCCGCTGAAAACGCGGCCATGGCCGAGGCGCAAGCCAGGGCCTGGCTCCTTAGCCGGCCCGATATTGAACGGCAACCAGGATGCCTTACGGGCTGTGTTCTTCCGGTCGCGATACGCAGTCCGGATGAACTCCCACGGAGCCCGGAATTCGAAAGCGCGGCGTGGTGGCGCATCAACGGTGTCCAGGCCGGAACGCATCCGGAAACCGGCGAATCCATCGCGATGCCGGCGGGCGGCAGGGAGCCGGCCCGCTGGATCATCGAGGAACTCCGCTTCGAGCCCACAGAAGCCTCGTCCAATGATCCCGCGGCGGGAGGCCTGGCTTACTACCGGGTGCTCAGCCGCGGCACGGGCAGCCATCCGGGGAGCGTGGCGGTCACAGAAACCATAATGGCCAGGCCGTGGGAAGGCGATTTCGAGGTGAGTTCTTTTCCACCTGTTGCCACTGCCGCGCCATTCTGCCGCCAATTCAACGGTCAATACCCCTGCGGCACCCAGGCATGGCGGCAAAGGAGGTGAGGCCCGTTTATAGGCACTTCCGAATGTGCGGGACACCGCTGATTAGCCGGGGGTTCTCTGCGCTTGAACTCGCCGTGGTGCTGGCCATTGTCGGTATTCTGATGGCGCTTGCCATCCCCTCCTACCAGCGTTATGTACAGCGCGGACAACGAGTGGAGGCAACCCGCCTGCTGATGGCTGCAGCCGCCTGCCAGGAACGTGTGCGTGCCACCACCGGCTATTACGATACCTCCGCCTGCCTGCCGGGATTCAGCAACGAGACCTATGAAATCCGCGCCGAACCGCCCGGGGTGAAGGAATCCATGCAATTTACCCTGGTCGCTGAACCGCGCAGACAGCGCGCGAGCGATCGCTGCGGGAGCCTGCGCCTGGACCAGGCAGGAACACGGGGTATCGATGGCGACCCGGATGCTCTTGCCGCATGCTGGAGCGGCCGATGACTCAGTCCTTTGCGCCAACAGGCATGGGCACTTCGTCGGGCACGGGTACGGCCCAACCGGCGTGGACCGCGGGGCGCTCGGCGATTCTGAGGTACCAGGCCTTGACGTTCGGATAGTCATCCAGGTCCACGGTCTGAAATTCGTGGCGCGCCACCCATGGCCAGGAAGCAATATCCGCGATGGTGTACTCATCGCCGGTGATGAAGTCCCGATCAGACAGCTGCTGCTCCAGCACGCCATACAAACGATGGGTTTCTTGCTTGAAGCGCTCTTCTGAGTAGGTGGATTTGCCGCGATTGAATTTGAGGTAGTGAAGCGCCAGGCCCAGCATCGGCCCCAGGCCGCTTTTCTGCCACATCAGCCACTGGATCGTTTCCCAGTACTTCACTTCGTCCAACGGCAGGAGTTTTCCGGCTTTTTGGGCGAGGTACATGAGGATGGCGCCTGACTCCATCAGCCTGATGCCGTTTTCCCTGTCCACGATGGCCGGAATCTTCTGGTTGGGGCTGATCGCCGTGAATTCCTGGCTGTACTGTTCTCCCTTGGAAATATCGATGGGATGAACGGTATACGCCAGGCCCAGCTCTTCGAGGGCGATCGAGACTTTGCGCCCATTCGGTGTAGCCCAGGTGTAAAGATCAATCATGGCTGCAGACTATCACTTCGGGCCTGACAATCTGTTGAGGCAGATCAGGATCTGTTTGCCAGCGTGATCCGCAGTTCCTTGGGCAAGGCGAACTCGATATTCTCCGGAATTCCGGAAACTTCCTCCACGATCTCGCCGCCGGATTGCCTGAGGCGCTCGATCACACCCTGGACCAGGCCCTCAGGCGCAGAGGCGCCGGCGGTGACACCGACCGCGGATATTCCGGAAAGCCATTCTTCCCGGATGTCCTCGGCGCCATCCACCAGGTAGGCGTTGATCCCCCTTTTTTCGGCCAGCTCCCTGAGCCGGTTCGAATTAGAACTATTGATGGAGCCAACCACCAGCATTAGCCCGACCCTGGCGGCGAGGTCCTTCACCGCCCACCAGCATTAGCCCGACCCTGGCGGCGAGGTCCTTCACCGCATCCTGCCGGTTTTGCGTGGCATAGCAGATATCATCGTGTTTCGGCCCGGTGATCGCCGGGAATTTCTGCTGCAATGCGTTGATCACGGCTTGCGTGTCGTCCACCGAGAGCGTGGTTTGCGTAACGTAGGAAATATTCCCTGGGTAATTGACCTTAAGGGAATCGACGTCATCGGGGTCTTCGACCAGAAAAATCTCATTTCCAAGAGCTGAATGGTTGATCCATTGCCCGAGTGTGCCCTCCACCTCGGGATGCCCGGCGTGGCCGATCAGCACAACATCCCTGCCCGCCTTGCAGTGCCGGGCGACCTCCATGTGAACCTTGGTGACCAGCGGACAGGTGGCATCGAATACCTTCAGGCCGCGATCACCGCCGGCGTTGCGAACCGCCTTGGAAACACCGTGTGCACTGAATATCACGGTGGCCTCATCCGGCACCTGGTCCAGTTCATCGACGAAAACCGCCCCTGCCCTGGTCAGCCGGTCCACCACGAAGCGATTGTGCACGACTTCATGCCGGACGTAGATCGGTCGGCCGAACAATTGCAGCGCGCGCTCGACTATTTCGATCGCCCGGTCGACACCGGCGCAGAATCCGCGGGGGTTGGCCAGCAGGATTTTCATCAGCTGCGCCTCCTGTTGCGAATCCCGATGATGAAAGCGTCCAGCAGCAACAATATGACACCGCAGGTGATGGCCGAATCCGCCACATTGAACGCCGGATAGTGCCAGCCGCCGAAATGAACGTCGATGAAATCGACAACGTAACCCAACTGGATCCGGTCGACCAGGTTGCCGATGGCGCCTCCGAGGATCAGCGCCAGTCCCAGCGCGGTCGGCCAGTCCCGCCGTGAAAGCCGCAGGAGCCAGACCAGCAAGACCAGGCTGACGATGGATGCCAACACGATGAAAAACCAACGTTGCCAGCCGCCGGCATCGCTGAGAAAGCTGAAGGCAGCCCCGTAATTATGCGCCAGGGTGATGTTGAGCCACGAGAACACCTCGTGAGGCCGATAAAGTTCCAGCGCCTCACTGGCCCATTGTTTCGTGTGCCAGTCGAGAAAGATGATGATCGCGGTGACGATCAGCCAGACCCAGGCATAGGGTGGAAACGAATTCAGTCCGTCTTTTTGCCGAGACTTGGTCATGTTATCCGCACCCATGTTATCCACGCTCATGTCATCCGGCGAATTTCACCCGGGCCCTCGACATTATCCACGCAACGCCCGCACAGCTCCGGATGGCCGGTGTGGGTTCCTACGTCTTCGCGGCGATGCCAGCACCTGACGCATTTTTCGGCCTCGCTTTTTTTCACCCAGATCGTGTAATGATCCGTCTGATGGCTGCCCCCGGGCGGCTCGAAGTCCGGGTCCGGCTCCACGGTGATCGCGTCGGACACGATCAACAAAAACCTCAGTTCGTCCCCGAACGCTTTGAGCACGGCGCTGCTCTCATCATCCCTGGGCAAAACATAGACTTCCGCGTCCAGCGAACCGCCAATTTCCTTGCCGGCACGCTTGGGCTCGATGGCTTCCTTCACGCTGTTGACCAGGTCGGCCACCCGCGACCAGAATGCTCGATCGTACGGACCTTCTTCCAGGGCGGGAAGACCTTCGTACCAGGTACTCATGAACACGCTGTCGTCGCGGTCCCCCGGCACCAGTTGCCAGATTTCCTCGGCGGTGAAACTCAGCACGGGTGCGATCCAGCGCACCATGGCCTCCAGCACGTGGTACATCGCCGTCTGGGCCGACCTGCGCGGCCGGCTGTCGCGCCCGGTGGTGTACAGGCGGTCTTTCAGGATGTCCAGGTAAAACGCACCCATTTCAAACGCACAGAAATTGTGCACTTTCTGGTAAACCTGCAGGAATTGGTATTCATCGTAGGCCAGCTTTACCTGGTCCTGGAGTTGCGCCGCCCGGTCCATCGCCCAGCGATCCAGCGGGAGCATGTCACTGGCATCCAGTGCCTGGTCCAGCGTGAATCCATCCAGGTTGCCCAGCAGGAATCGCGCCGTGTTGCGAATGCGCCGATAGGCATCCGAAACCCGCTTCAGAATCTCGTCGGAAACGTTCATCTCGCCCCGGTAATCGGCCGCCGCGACCCACAGGCGCATCACGTCAGCGCCCAGCGTATTCATGACTTTGATCGGTGAGACCACATTGCCCAGGGATTTGGACATTTTGCGGCCTTCGGCGTCCACCACGAAGCCGTGCGTCAACACCTGCTCATAAGGCGCCACTCCATGCATCGCCACGGATGACAACAGCGACGACTGGAACCAGCCGCGGTGCTGGTCCGAGCCTTCGAGGTACAACTGGGCGGGCCGGTGGAGCTCGTCGCGTTCGTCCAGCACGCAGCGGTGGGAAACACCGGAATCGAACCAGACATCGAGGATATCGGTCACCCGCTCATAACGGCTCTCGTCCACACCCAGTTGTTCATGGATTCCATCTGAATACCAGCAATCAACGCCCTGATCTTCGACCATGCGGGCAATCCGGTGCATCAGTTCGATCGAGTCGGGGTGTGGTTCTCCCGTCTGGCGGTCGATAAACAGCGTAATCGGCACGCCCCAGGTTCGCTGGCGTGAAATACACCAGTCGGGACGGTTTTCAATCATGCCCCTGATCCGTTCCTCGCCCCAGTCAGGCACCCAGTTCACGTCACCGATCGCCGCCAGCGACCGGCTTCTGAGGCCGCCCTGCTCCATGCTGATGAACCACTGCGGGGTGACCCGGAATGCGGTCGGGGACTTGTGCCGCCAACAGTGGGGGTAACTGTGCTCGAATGGCTCATCGTGCAGCAGCGTGCCGTTGCTTCGCATCACGTCGAGCACGTGGTCGTTGGCCGCCCAGACAAACTCGCCGGCGAACAGTTCGACGTTATCCAGGTAGCGGCCGTCGGCGCCGACCGGATTGGTCACCGGCAAGTCGTATTCGCGGCCGACCTGGAAATCCTCCTCACCATGCCCGGGGGCGGTATGAACCGCTCCGGTGCCGGCTTCGGTTGTGACGTGATCGCCGAGGATGACAGGCACATCGCGGTCGTAAAACGGATGCTGCAGCCGCATGTGTTCGAGTGCCGACCCCGGCGCGGTGCCGAGTTTGCACACATTTTTCATGCCGATCCGGGCGGCGACGGTATCGAGCAGCTCCGCGGCGATCACCAGGCTGAGCTCGGCGCCATTAACGCGGCCGGATACCAGCACATACTCGAGTTCAGCATGCAGGGTGACGGCCTGGTTCGCCGGCAGAGTCCAGGGCGTGGTGGTCCAGATTGGTATGCCGGCATCGCCAGTGGCCACATCCGCGCCGAACGCCGCGAAGAGCGCTTCTCGGTCCACTGCGCAGAACATAACGTCAATGGCCGGCGAGGTCTTGTCCTGGTACTCGATTTCGGCTTCAGCCAGTGCCGAGCCGCAGTCGAAACACCAGTTCACCGGCTTCGCACCCTGCTCCAGGTGGCCGCCCTCAATGATCGAGGCGAACGCCCGGATCATGTCAGCTTCGTAAAGGAAACTTTTGGTGGTGTAGGGATCGAACCAGTCGCCGAGCACACCCATGCGACGAAAGCCCGTTCTCTGCAAATCGATCTGGCGTTCCGCGTAATCCCGGCACTTCTGGCGAAACACCTGCGCATCGACCTTGTGGCCGACTTTCCCGACTTTTTTCTCCACCTGCAGTTCAATCGGCAGGCCATGGCAATCCCAGCCCGGGACATATGGCGAATGGAAGCCGGCGACCTGGCGTGACTTGACTACCATGTCCTTGAGGATCTTGTTGACCGCGTGACCCATGTGAATGTCGCCATTGGCGTACGGCGGGCCATCGTGCAGGATCCACAGGGGACGGCCAGACGTCTTTTCCTGGATTTTGTGGTACAGCCCGGCTTCTTCCCAGGCCTTGACCATGCCGGGTTCACGATTGGCCAGGTTGGCCTTCATGGCGAACGATGTCCGCGGCAAGTTGATTGTATCTTTGTAATCCATTCTCAATCGCTATCCAAGCAGTTATTCCGGCAGCTCTGTCTGCGCCAGGATCATCCTGGCTTCCAGTTCGTCCTGCTTCATCTGCTCCACCAGGTGCTCCAGGCACTCGAAGTCCAATTCATCCCGTAACTTTGCCACAAATTGCACTTCGAGGCGCTGTCCGTAGAGGTCTTCATCGAAATCAAAAAAATGCACTTCCAGCAAGGGTTCTTTACCGCCCACTGCAGGCCGTCGACCGAGGTTGGTGACGGCCGGCAACCAGCGCCCCGTTTTGACGCGTGCAAAAGCCGCCAGGACGCCGCCGAGCGGGCTCGGCTCGGCCCGTATCCGCAGGTTGGCCGTGGGGTAACCCAGATCCCGGCCAAGGCCCGCACCACGAATGACCCGGCCTTCCATCCGGAACGGGCGTCCCAGCCATTTGGCTGCTCCATCGAAGTCACCGGCAGCCAGCCTGTCCCGGATGCCGCTGCTCGAGATACGCTCGCCGTCGCACATGACCGACCCGACCGTTTCCACGCTGAAGCCGAATTCCGCCCCCAACGATTGCAACACAGAGGCGTCACCCTCCCGGCCGCGGCCGAACCGGAAATCTTCCCCAATGACGACGCTTTTGGCCTGCAGGCGGCGGACCAGCGCGAGTTCAACGAACTCCCGGGCTGTCAGGTTGGCAAACGCCTGGGTGAACCGCATCTGCCAGACATAATCCACGCCCAGCGCCCGCAATGTGTCCAGTTTCTGGTACACCGTGAAGATTCTCGCGGGCGCCTGGTTCGGGCGGAAAAATTTTTGTGGCAGTGGCTCGAAGGTCATCACGGCTATGGAATCGTTGCCTGATGTCACGGCCCGGCAGCGGTCGATCAGGGCCTGGTGGCCGCGGTGCACGCCATCGAAATTCCCGATCGCCACGGCAGTGCGACCGGAGGGAAACGCCCCGCCAGTCCATTCCGGCCTGTTTCTGATTACCCGCATGGTGCCTCTTGGGTCCCGCAAAAAACAACGGATTATACCAGCCCTGCCGCCAAAAACCGGACTGTGTACACGGTTCAGGACGCCCCTTTTTCGAGATGCCGCCGGCGTAAACCGCCGGCTGCGAGCATGACGGCATAGACCGCCACGCCCCACAGGATCAGCAGGCCCAGGCGGGTTACCCGAACCCGGGCCGATGCGTCTGCCCAATGGGCCAGCTCACCGAACTGCCAAAGCAGCGCGGCAACCATCGCGAGGCAGGCCAGCACCACGGACAGGATCACCCGGCCCCAACCGTCTTCCGGGCGATATGCGTCCTGCTTGCGCAACATCCGGTAAAGCAGACCCGCATTGATGTAGGCCGCGACGGAGCTGGCCAGGGCCAGCCCGGTATGCGGCCCCTTGAAATCCAATGCCAACAGGGAGCCGACAAAGGCAAAATTCAAAACCATGTTGGACACCATGGCGGTTATGGCGATCTTGACCGGTGTTTTCGTGTCCTGGCGCGCATAAAAGCCGGGCGCGAGGACCTTGACGGCGATGAAAGCCGGTAAGCCCGCCGCGTAGGCGGACAGGCTGAGTGCCGCCATTTCCACATCGCTCATCTGAAACGCCTGGTACTGGAACAGCGTGATCAGAATCGGGCTGGCCAGCAGGGTCAGTCCCAGGGCGGCCGGCAGGGTGATGATGAACGCCAGGCGCAAGGCCCAGTCGAGTGTCGCTGAAAACGCCCGCGGATTCTGCCGGGCAAATTTTCTCGACAGGTTGGGCAAAATAACAGTGGACAAGGCCACACCGAACACGCCCAGCGGGAATTCGAGCAGGCGGTCAGAGTAATAAAGCCACGAAACGCTGCCGCTCACCAGGAAGGTGGCGATGACGATATCCAACATCAGATTGACCTGGGCGACAGAGGAGCCGATCAGTGTCGGGATCATCAGTTTCAGGATCTTGCGGACGCCCGGATGACGCCAGCCCCAGCGTGGCCGGGGCAGCAGACCCAGCTTGACCAGTGCCGGCACCTGGATGAGCAGCTGGGCAATCCCGGCAACCAGCACACCCCAGGCCAGAGCCTTCACCGGCACGTCCATCCTCACCGACAGCAGGACCGCGGCGGCAATCAGTGACACATTGAGTAAAACCGGCGTCAGAGCGGGCACCAGGAAGCGATCGAAAGTATTGAGTATTCCGCCGGCCAGCGCGGTCATTGATATCAGCAGGATATAGGGAAAGGTGATCCTGAGCATGTCGGCTGACAACCAGAACTCGGGTCTTCCGTCGATCAGCCAGCCGGGGGCGAAAATGGCCAGTACCAGCGGTGCGGCCAGCACACCAATCGCCGTGATGGCCAGCAGGATGGCCGCGAGGGTGCCGGCTACGTGGTCGACCAGGTCTCTGAGGGCGCGTTGATCGCCGCTGGCCCTGACTTCAGACAGCACCGGAACGAAAGCCAGGGAAAAAGACCCCTCGGCGAACAGCCTGCGCATGAAGTTCGGAATCTTGAACGCCAGGAAGAATGCGTCAGTCTCGGCACTGGCGCCGAAGTAGCGCGCAAACACCACGTCCCGGATGAATCCGAGGATACGCGACGTGATGGTCGCGGCGCCGACCTTGGCTGTGGATTTCAGCAGTTGCAATGCGGTTTCCCTGGAAGATGCAAGATCATTATTTTAATTGACTGAATCCGCAAAAAATTAGAAAATAGCCGGCTAGGTTTTTAAAATGTTTTTTTGGAGAATAAATTGGCCAACAGTCTATCAGCTCGTAAAAGGGCACGTCAGTCGGAGCGTAACCGCCGCCGTAACGCCAGCCAGCGCTCACATGTCCGCACGTCTATTAAAAACGTGCTGCGAGCCATCGAATCCGGCGACAAAACCGCAGCGGAAACCGCATACAAGGCAGCCGTACCCGCTATCGACCGGTCCGTGGCGAAGGGTATTATGCCCAGTAACAAGGCCGCGCGGCATAAATCCCGGCTCAACCGGCACGTGCGCGCCATGTAAGCAGGTCTAGCCTGTCAGCATCTTATGAAAAAGCCCCGCAGTTTGCGGGGCTTTTTTGTGGCAATCGATAAAGATAAGAGTGACCTATAGCGGTAAGGGCGGGTCGCCATCACCCTCGATCGACGCGGCCGCCGTCGCCTCTTCGTCTTCGATGAGCTCCATCAATTCTTCCGTGCCGCTGTGGGTCACAGAGGAAATCAACATCCAGGGAGCTTCCCATCCCAATTGCGCTACCGCCTCCCCGGCCCGGGCACGAGCTTCTTCTTCCGGCAGCAAATCCGCCTTGGTAAACACCAGCCAGCGTGGTTTCTCGATCAACGAGGCATCATATTTCTGCATTTCATACTCGAGCTGCCTAACCTGCTCTGCCGGGTCGACATCCAGGGCCAGCGGCGCAAGGTCTACCAGGTGCAGAAGCAGGCGGGTGCGCTGCAGGTGTTTGAGGAACTGGATACCCAGGCCGGTCCCTTCAGCGGCGCCTTCTATGAGCCCCGGAATATCGGCAATAACGAAACTGCGCTCAACGTCGATCCGCACGACGCCGAGGTTGGGATAGAGTGTCGTGAAGGGGTAGTCCGCCACCTTGGGGCGGGCCGCTGAAACAGCGCTGATCAACGTCGATTTGCCGGCATTGGGAAACCCCAGCAGCCCGACATCCGCAAGTACTTTCAGCTCGAGGTGAAGCTCAATTTCTTCGCCAGCCGCGGCGGGCACGGTTTGACGGGGCGCACGGTTGGTTGAACTCTTGAAGTGAACATTCCCCAATCCGCCCTTGCCGCCTTTGGCGACCAGCAATTTTTGCCCCTGTTCCGTTACATCACCAATGTGTTGCCCGTTTTCCTCGTCGGTCACGATGGTTCCCAGCGGTACGCGCACCACGACATCCTCACCGCTTCTACCGGTCTTGTTGTTGCCGGACCCGTGCTGGCCATTCGGCGCTTTGTACTTCCTGAGATGGCGGAAATCGACCAGGGTGTTGAGCCCGGAGTCTCCTTCCAGGAACACGCTTCCGCCACGTCCACCGTCACCGCCATCGGGGCCGCCGAAGGGGATGTATTTCTCCCGCCGAAAGGAGGCTGAACCGTTGCCGCCATTTCCGGCCTTCACGAAGATAATGGCTTCATCTACAAATTTCATGGGTTAATCTTAAACCTTGGTGGCCAGTATTGCCGGTAATCGCAGTATCAAATGACCGAGAGGTGTCAGGTATCTGCGTGAGGGACCTCCATCCGTCGGGAACGGATGAAGAGCGAACAGGGATGTCTCGAGCGTGTCCCGCACGCAGATACCTGATACCTCAACCGCCTTATTACTAAATCACCAGCAAGGCTGGGCAAAATGCGAACACCAAAAAAACCCCGCTGACGCGGGGCTTTTCATCGAATTCGGAAAAGATTCAGGAAGTTTCGATACTGACGTATTTGCGCTTCGGAAGTCCCTTCGCCTCGAACTTGACCTTGCCGTCCGCCAGTGCAAAAAGCGTGTGATCCTTGCCGACCCCGACGTTGTCACCGGCGTGGAAACGGGTGCCGCGCTGGCGAACGATGATGTTGCCGGCAAGCACGGATTCGCCGCCGTAGCGTTTCACGCCAAGGTACTTGGGATTCGAATCGCGGCCGTTACGTGTACTGCCGCCTGCTTTTTTATGTGCCATGAGTCAATACCTCCTGGATATCGGTGTCGCGATCAGGCGTCGATGCCGGTGATTTCAATCTGGGTGAAATACTGGCGGTGGCCCATCTTCCTGTGATAGTTCTTGCGGCGCTTGAACTTGATGATTTTAATCTTGTCCCTGCGGCCGTGATCGATCACGGTGGCGGTCACCTTGCCCTTCTTCAGGTACGGCGTGCCGATTTTCACATCTTCGCCTTCACCGACCATCAGCACCTTGTCGATTTCGACCGTGGCGCCTTTATCGGCTTCAATTTTTTCGACTTTCAGAACGTCGCCGGTGGCAGCACGATACTGTTTTCCACCGGTTTTGAATACTGCGTACATTGGCTTCCAGCTCCGATTTGAAACGGCCCTACAAAAGGGCGGGAATGTTAGCTGTTTTGCGCGTTCCGGTCAAGCTTTTAGCATACTGATGCGGCCGCAAAGCGGCTTCCTGATTCGCTGCTGCCGCAGGAGCGGGCCGTGACCGGGATTATACCGCAATTCGCTTTTGCCAGCCCTTCCCTTCGGGGAGTATAGTAGCTGGTTTGGATGCACTGGAAAGCTACCCCGAAATTCACTTCATGGACAAGATTCTCATACGCGGCGCGCGCACTCACAACCTGGCCAACATCGACCTCGATTTGCCGAGGGATAAACTGATTGTCATTACCGGGCTGTCCGGCTCCGGAAAATCATCCCTGGCCTTCGACACGATTTATGCTGAAGGCCAGAGGCGTTACGTGGAGTCGCTTTCGGCCTACGCACGCCAGTTCCTTTCCATGATGGAAAAACCGGACGTTGACCATATCGAGGGTTTGTCTCCGGCTATCTCCATTGAGCAGAAATCGACGTCGCATAACCCGCGTTCCACGGTGGGTACGATTACCGAAATCTATGACTATCTGCGGCTGCTGTTTGCCCGTGTCGGCACGCCCTGTTGCCCGGATCACGGCATTCCGCTGGAAGCCCAGACCATCAGCCAGATGGTTGACCACGTGCTGAACTTTCCCGAGGGCAGCCGCCTGATGCTGCTGGCGCCAGTGGTGAGGAGGCGGAAAGGCGAACACCTGCAGTTGTTCGACGAATTACGCGCACAGGGTTTCGTGCGAGCCCGGGTGGACGGAACGGTTTATGACATCGACGAGGTGCCCGCGCTGGAATTGCGGCGCAAGCACACCATCGAAGTGGTTGTAGACCGCATCAAGGTGCGCGAAGACCTCAAGCAGCGACTGGCCGAATCCTTCGAAACCGCGATCACGCTCAGTGACGGCATCGCCTTGATCACGCCGATGGACGAAGGCAGCGCGCTGGAGGAGAAGCTGTTCAGCGCCCGCTACTCCTGCCCTTATTGCGACTACAGCCTGCAGGAACTCGAACCCCGTATGTTCAGTTTCAATAATCCCAACGGCGCCTGTCCCGAGTGCGACGGCCTGGGCGTCAGCCAGTTTTTTGACCCCGATCGTGTCGTCAGCAGTACGCATGTCAGCCTGGCCGGAGGCGCTGTCCGCGGTTGGGACCGCCGCAACGCTTATTACTTCCAGATCATTCAGGCCCTGGCCAAACACTACGATTTCGATGTTGATACACCCTTCGAAGAGTTGCCACAGCGCATCCGTGACATCGTGCTTTATGGGAGCGGTGATGAAATCATCGAATTCCGGTATTTCGGGGACAGCGGCGTACAAAAACGGCGTCACCCCTTTGCCGGCATCATCCCCAATCTCGAACGGCGCTACCGCGAGACCGATTCCCGCATCGTTCGCGAAGAATTGTCGAAATACATCAGCCAAAAATCCTGCACGGCCTGCGAAGGCCAGCGGCTGAACCGTGAAGCCAGGCACGTGTTCGTGTCCAAGACGAATCTGCCGTCCATCACGGCCTGGCCCATCGAGCGCTGCCTGAAATTCTTCGACCAACTGCAGCTCGAAGGCCGACGTGGTGAAATAGCCAGAAAAATCGTCAAGGAAGTTCATGAACGGCTGCATTTCCTGGTCAATGTCGGCCTGGAATACCTGACCCTTGACCGCAAGGCCGACACCCTGTCGGGCGGCGAGGCCCAGCGGATCCGGCTCGCCAGCCAGATCGGCGCCGGCCTGGTGGGTGTCATGTACATCCTGGATGAACCATCCATCGGCCTGCACCAGCGTGACAACGCGCGGCTGCTGACCACGCTGACCCGGCTTCGCGATCTCGGCAATACCGTTATCGTGGTTGAACACGATGAGGAGGCTATCCGCAGCGCTGACTTCGTGGTGGACATTGGGCCCGGCGCGGGCGTTCATGGCGGCAAGATCATCTTCAACGGTACGCCCTCGGAGCTCGAACGAGACCCGGATTCCACGACCGGTCAGTACCTGTCTGGCGCGAAGGAAATTGCGACGCCCGGCGAGCGCACCCCGATAGACCGGGATCGCGTCATGAAAGTCATCGGCGCCACCGGCAACAACCTGAAAAACGTGACGCTGGAAGTACCGGCGGGCTTGTTCGTCTGTGTCACCGGCGTTTCCGGCTCCGGTAAATCCACCCTTATCAACGACACGCTGCACCGGATTGCCGCGCGGGAACTCTACGGCAGCGCCGCTATCGACCAGTCGCCCATTGGGCGCACTCCTCGCAGCAATCCGGCCACATATACCGGGCTCTTTACTCCGATACGCGATCTTTTCGCAGGCACCCAGGAAGCCCGCGCGCGCGGCTACAAACCGGGCCGCTTCAGTTTTAACGTGAAGGGCGGCCGCTGCGAGGCTTGCCAGGGTGACGGCATGATCCGCGTCGAGATGCACTTCCTGCCGGATATTTACGTTCCCTGTGACGTTTGCAAGGCCAAGCGCTACAACCGTGAAACCCTCAGCGTCACTTACAAGGGCAAAAACATTCACGAAGTGCTGCGGATGACCGTGGAGGAAGCCCTCGAGTTTTTCGAACCCGTGCCAGCCGTCGCCCGCAAGCTGCAGACGATGACCGATGTCGGCTTGTCCTACATCACCTTAGGCCAGAGTGCGACGACCCTTTCAGGGGGCGAAGCCCAGCGCATCAAGCTTTCCAAGGAGCTCAGCAAGCGCGACACGGGTCAGACGCTGTACATCCTGGACGAGCCCACTACCGGGCTGCATTTTCAGGATATCGAGCAACTTCTTGGCGTGCTGCATCGCCTGCGCGACCATGGAAATACCGTGGTTGTGATCGAGCACAACCTGGATGTGATCAAGACGGCCGACTGGGTGATCGACCTGGGCCCCGAGGGAGGCGACAAGGGAGGTGAAATTATCGCCATGGGCACCCCGGAACAGCTCGCAAAGATCTCTCATTCCTATACGGGCCAATTTCTTGCCAGGATGCTGGGCGCCGCACGGCAACGCAAAAGCGCCTGAAAGGTCGCGGCCGGTCAACGGCGCTCGACGACCGCCTCGTAGCTGAAGCTACGGCCATCGGCTGATTTCATCTCTAGTATCACCATCTGCCCCTCTTCGAGCGGTGTTACCGGCATCATCAGCATCAGGTGATAACCGCAATTCAATTGCCTGGGGCCCAGGATTATGTAAGGTGCCAAACCCGGCTGTCATTTTCATACCGGGTGGCAGGGGACGAATCCAGGCATCTTCAAAATCAGGCAGCGATTTGTCGCCGGGCGGGCTGCAAGCCGACATCCCGAACAGGTTGAATACCACCAGGATGAACACGATTCGAATCATTTTTTTCATAGATTTAACCCCATTCCGGCCTCATCCGCGTTTATGCTGTTAGACAAATGGAGGTGAAGATGAACAGTTCCACGAAAAAACCCCTCACCCGGCTTATTGCGCTGGCGATTTCCACTATATGCAGCGGCGCTGCAATGTCCGCAGACCCGATCGACAGCGACGATTCCATTACGATCTACTCCCGGATGCAACCGGGTGCCGTCTCACCCGAATTGTACCGCCCGGTAGCCGGCCGGCAACAGGGCGGACAGGTTCCCGGATACGCCATTGTCCGGCACGATCGTTCCTATGTCATCGACAAGGGCGTCAATACGCTCCGCGTGAGCGATGTCGCCGCCCTGATCGATCCGACGACCGTTACGTTTGCATCGCTCGATGAGCCCGGCACCCGGGTGCTGGAGCAAAACTTCAAGTTCGACCTGGTGAGCCAGGCCAAATTGCTGCAGAGATACCTGGGTCAGCGAATCGTCGTGGAGCAGCCCAGGGGAGATCATGTCGACCTCATCGAAGGTGTTTTACTGGGAATCGGCGATGGGCTCACGCTGGAGCTGGATGACGGCAGCGTCCAGGCCATCAGGAGCTACGGGAACATCCGCTTTTCCCAGTTGCCGGGAGGCCTGATCACGAAACCGACCCTCGAGTGGTTGCTGGACAGTCCGCGGAAAGGATCACAGGAAACGCGCATCGCTTATGAAACCCAGGGCATGACCTGGTGGGCTGACTACAACATCACCTATGACGAATCTGAAGACTGCGCGATGGACCTGTCGGCCTGGGTCAGCGTGATCAACCAGTCCGGGGCCAGCTATGACGACGCGCGTCTCAAGCTGATCGCCGGAGACGTGAACCGGGCGCAGCCTCAACGGCCCAGGCGGGACGTGGTCTATAAGATGGCCATGGTTGAAGAATCTGCAGGGTTCACTGAAAAAGCTTTCTTCGAGTACCACCTGTATACACTCGAGCGGCGCACCACCCTGCCAGACAATTCAACGAAACAGCTCCAGCTGATGCCCACTGCCCGTGGTATTGGTTGCAAGAAGGAACTGGTCTTTGCACCCACCCTCAACATGCCGTTTCGGGGCTACCAGCAACTCGACCAGGAATATGGGCGTTACGGCAAGGGGGATGTGAACGTATTCCTTCGGTTCAAAAACGAAAAATCACAGCAACTCGGGATTCCGCTGCCGGCCGGCCGTATCCGGGTTAACCAATTGGATCCCGAGGACGATAGCCTGGAATTCATCGGTGAAGACCTGATCGACCACACTCCCCGCAACGAGGATGTATTGATCGAGATGGGCAATGCGTTCGACATTGTCGGTGAAAGAAAACAGACTGATTTTCGCGTGGACACCCGGACAAGAAACATGTGGGAGACGTTCGAGATCCGCCTCAGGAATCACAAGGACGAAGCGGTTGACGTCGCTGTCCTGGAAAACCTCTACCGAATGGCCAACTGGAAGATCGAGAACGCGAGTCACCGTTACGAAAAGGACAACAGCAACCGCATCCGTTTCAATGTGACGGTCCCCAGCGAGGGCGAAGCAGTCATCAGCTATACCGCTCACTACGACTGGTAGAAAAACAGGGTGTGTTCGCGATGCGGGCGATTCGCCGGCATCGTCGGCACCCGGCGACTGCTAGTTGCCGGAGCCTCCTGGAAGGGGCTTGCCGTACCCGGTGGCCGGTTCAATGGTGATTCCGGGCCTCATTTTCACGCCGGAGGGTGCTTTCGTGATCGGGCGCGGGCGCGCGAACTTCACGTTATTGCCGGATTGATAGCTCGAATATGGCTTGGCTGACCAGATAATGATGCTGCCATGTGGACCATTTACATAGTGCCCCTGGCGATAAGTACCGTAGCCGGTCTGTTCAAAAGCGTGGGTATGATCGATGTTGGGCACGTCATGCGCAAGAACCGCTGGTGCCGCGAACATCGCCATTCCGGTGATGATCATCAGTAAGAAACCTGCTTTCAACGCCGATTCTCCTTCAGCTCCTTTGCCCCTCAGCGCGCGCTGAGTTGCTCAAGTACATTGTGCATCAAAAACGTGGCGCCGGAAAGGCGGCCTCGCGGCCGCCGGTCCGGCAGGCGCCATTCTACTTCGGGCCTGTCAGTGATGCCCATGAGGCCGTTTGTGATGTTTTTTGCCATGATGGCTGCCGTGATGATAGCCGCGCCTGTAGCCTCTTTCATAGCCGCGAACAGGGCCGTGACTGCAGCGCGGACTATGCAGATGGCCAATCCAGGGGACAGGTGCGGGCGCATAGCCATAACCGACCCCGTAATTGAGCGAACCGGTCCATCCGGACTGTCCGTAAGAATTTCCCCACACCGTGGCATTGCCAGACCAGCCATTGCCACCATAGCCGTCATAATAGCCGGGGTTGTGAGCAAGGACCTGTCCGGAAAACACCATGACGCACATTCCGGCAAGCAAGGATTTGTAAATCGTCTTCATGTTCGTACCTCCTTTTTGCGCTCCTTGGTTACAGAGTCTAGACTGCACCGGCTGAACCCATTCTGAACAGGACCATGACCATGCTGGATATCATCGATCACGGAAAGGTACGCGAAATCAGGCTGTCACGGCCGCCCGCAAATGCAATCAATAATGAACTGGCGGAGTCACTGGGCGTGGCTCTCGCTGAGGCCAGCGCATCGGCCGATGCCGTGGTCATTTCCGGCAAACCGGGTCTGTTTTCGGCAGGGCTGGATGTGCCGGAGCTGATCCAGCTTGATCGCGATCAATTCTCGCGGTACTGGCAAGGATTTCTGCGCATGCTGGAAACTATCTCTTACATGCCGGTTCCCACGGTATTCGCCCTTAACGGCCACGCACCCGCCGGGGGTATCGTGATGGCTCTGTTCGGTGACTACCGGATCATGCCCAGAGGCGGCTTCAAGACCGGCCTCAACGAGGTCCAGGTCGGACTGGTGGCTCCGCCGGTTGCCCACAAGGCGCTGGTCCGCCTGATCGGCG
>CAMYKC010000004.1:28503-46049 GCA_947258865.1 uncultured Lysobacterales bacterium | reverse complement strand
TCCGCCTGATCGGTGCACACGCCGCGGAGAAAATCCTTATAGCGGGTGAAATGATGGATTCAGAACGCGCACATGCCATCGGCCTCGTCGACGAACTGGCCGATGATCCGGATGCCGTTGTTACACGGGCAATCGAATGGTGCAATGAACACCTTGCCCTGCCCCGTCAGGCGATGCTGGCGACCCGCGCCATGGTTCGCGCCGACCTTCACGCCATTTTTGCTGACAGCAGTGAATTCGGCGTGGAGAAATTCGTCGACTTCTGGTTTCAGGAATCGACCCAGGACAAACTCCGGGCGCTGGTGGAGCGCTTGACGAAACGCTGAGGGATTTCATCCACTGGAGCCATAGGCGACCCACGGCCAGCCGTCACATACTCAAGGCTTCTTGCCCTGCGGGCAAACCGCCATTCGCCTGTTCCTGGCCTGACCCAGGTTCAGGCGCCCGTTTCAATCGGCCGGGAGGGATCCCGGATCCATTCGCTCCAGGAACCCGGGTACAGGCGGGTAGCTTCCATGCCGGCCAGTTCCATCGCGAACAGGTTGTGGCAAGCCGTCACGCCGGAACCGCAGGAATGCACAACGGATTTCAAATCCGCCTGACCCAGGGCCGCGTCGAACTCCGCAGTCAGGGCACTGGGGTCTTTGAAACGTCCGTTCATCTGCAGGTTCGAACCAAAAGGCCGGTTCAAGGAGCCCGGAATATGCCCGGCCCTGGTATCCAGATTCTCGACCTCGCCTGTGAAGCGCTCAGCTGCCCGCGCATCCAGCACGGTGAAGGCCCCAAGACCGGCCTGCAGCGCCTGCGTGGTGACCGACATGCTTTCATCCGGCACCAGGTCAACGACCGTCGCGTGATTTGGTGAATTTTCACCTGTCTCCAGTTTGAAACCCGCGGACTTCCAGGCAGCCAGACCACCGTCCAGCAGCGCGGAAGACTGTCCAAAATACTGCATCAGCCACCACAGCCTCGAAGCAACGGCGTTGGAAGCTTCATCATAGGCCACCAGCAACTTGCCGCGGGTCCAGCCGATGGACGCGAGATAAGCGGCGAATGCCGCAGGATCGGGTAGCGGGTGCCTTCCGCTATGGTCCTTGATGGGCGAGGACAGGTCACGATCGAGGTGCGCATAGGATGCACCTGGAACATGGCCTGCGAGCCAGTCCGAACGGCCCTTGTTCGTGTCGGAAAAGTCGAAACGGCAATCGACGGCGACGCAATCGTCCCCGTCAAGGAGTTCACTCAGACGCGCCGCTGATACCAGGATGTCTTTGTTCATGCACGTTCTCCAGTCTGCTAATGAGATTCATCAACATGGCCGCCGTGGCACCCCAGATGTTGTAGTCGTTCCACTTGAGCGAGAAAATCGTGTGGCTCATACCTTGATGCTCGATTGTCCTTGCTGTGTAGCGCGTGGCGTCGAGCACGATTGAAACGGGAACCGTGAACACTTCGGCCACTTCGCGCTCGTCGAGCACCCATTCCACAGGTGGAGTAACCAGGGCGACAACAGGCAGCACGCGGTAGTCGGAAATGGTATCCATCCGGTCCAGGAAACCGATGGCCCGGGTACGTTCAGCCGGGAGGCCGATTTCTTCATGCGCTTCCCGCAGCGCCGTCTGAACCGCCGAACGGTCGTTTTCTTCGGCTGCGCCCCCGGGAAAACTGACCTGCCCGGGATGCTGGGCCAAGTGGTCGGCACGGCGCGTCAGGACGATTTCAGGTTCCGGCAGATCGAGAAACGGCACCAACACCGCAGCGGTTTTGTTGGGCCTGTATGACTCACTGTCGGGCGGGCGGTAACCGCTTACCCGCAGATCACGAACGCCGGATTCCAGCGGTGAAACCGCATGCAGTAATTGGCTCCGCCATGGGTTCATTCCCAGAACCTTCCTCCAAAATGAATCGGGGCCATTCAGGCCCCGGTTCAAATCACTTACTGGACAATCTCAACCAGCTTGAGATCGAAGATCAGGGCTTCGTTCGGGCCGACAGGCGGATTCCCGCGAGTGCCGAACGCCATTTCCGGCGGCACAAACACCTGCCAGGTGGAACCCGTCTTCATCAGGGGCAGCACTTCCTGCCAGCCTTTCAATACTGAATTGACCGTGAATTCTTCCGGTACGCCACGCGCGAATGAACTGTCGAATTCATGGCCGTTGATCTTGGAACCACGGTAATGAACCTTGACGGTGCTTTCCATTCCCGGGCGGGATCCGTCACCTTCTTCGATGATGCGGTACTGAATGCCGCTGGGAAGTGCGACGATTCCGTTCTTGGAAAGATTGCCGGCCAGGAAGTCCTCTGATTTCTGCTGGTTTTCCTGCGCCAGCTTCTGGAAGGCTTCAGCCTGTTCTTTGCGCACTTTCTGCTGAAGTTCAGTCAGCATGGCCACCATTTCTTCGGCTGGAACCTGCGGATCTTTGCCCGAAGACGAATCGCGAATCGCCGCAATAATGGTCTCAACGTCAAACTCCGCACCCCGGCGCTGGATATCTTCACCAATATCCCAGCCTACCGCGTAACTCAGCTTGCCCTTGTCAGTTGATAAATCCTGGGCCATGACGGGGCCCGATATAAGCGCTACGAGAATTATGAGCGCGAATGCAAATCGCATCAGGTATTCCTCCTGCTCGTACGGAATGTCCGGCACGTATACCGGCGTTAAAAAGTGAGTCATTTTACAGGAGCACGGCCAAGCATGCCATGTGCAATTCAGTAAAAATTCAACCCATCGTGGGCCATGCAAAAGCACAGCTAAGCGATAGACCATCATATTCGCATCAAGTTTCCGCCATCATTTGGTGGAATTAGCCAAGCTCGAGGGCCGTCACAACTCGAAACAAAGATTTTACCAAAAATACTCTATAAAATTCAATTAGTTGAAATTTACTTTCTCGCTGGCATGAACCCTGCATTAACAACAGTAGAAATCTTTTAAACCAGGAGTATGACCACATGGGTATTTTTTCCCGCTTCAGCGATATCGTAAACGCAAACATCAATGCAGTGCTTGAAAAGGCGGAAGAGCCGGAAAAAATCATTCGGCTGATGATCCAGGAAATGGAAGACACCCTGGTTGAAATCCGTTCCGCCGCTGCAAAATGCATTGCTGACCGTAAGGAAATCGGGCGCCACATAGAGCACCTGGAGCGTGAACATGACGAATGGGCACGCAGGGCGGAGCTGGCTGTGCGACGAGAGCGCGAAGACCTCGCGCGGGCCGCTCTGGTCGAAAAACAGGCCATCTCGGACCGGATGGAACAGATGAAGCTCGAGATGAAAAACCTCGACGGCCAGTTGGACAAATTCAATTCGGACATCACCCAGCTGCAGAGCAAACTCAACGACGCGAAAACGCGGCAGCGCAGCATCGTGATCAGGCACAAGACGGCCACATCACAATTGTCCGCGCGTAAACACATTCACAGCGATCGCCTCGACGAGATGCTGTTCCGGTTTGAAAACGCGGAACGCCGAATCGACCGCGTCGAGTCGGAGGCCGAGGCCATCAATATGGGCAGGGGCAGGAACCTGGCCGATGAGATTGCCGGCCTGGAAGACGACGACCGGGTGGAAGCCGAGCTCGAAGAACTGAAGTCCAGAGTCGGTGCGGAAAGTGAGGAGGACAAATAATGTCTGAAGTTATTCCTATTCTATTAATCACTGTCTGTCTGCCCTTGTGGATCATTTTTCACTACGTCACCAAGTGGAAGACTTCAAAAGGCCTGTCGCCCGAGGACGAAAAGATGCTCAGTGAAATCTGGGAATCAGCCAATCGCATGGAAGATCGCATCAACACGCTCGAGCGCATACTGGACATTGAAACTCCAAACTGGAGAAGAGGCTCATGAGCGAGTTCTATAAGCGAAGCAATCCGCATCGCCTGTACCGGGATAAGGAAAATGCACTGTTCGCGGGCGTATGCGCCGGTATCGCCGAATACTTCGGTTTCAACCGGAAGGGCACCCGGGTCGTTACCGTTTTGCTGATGCTGTTCCCGCCGTTCTTTGCTTTCATCCTGGTTTCGTACCTGATCCTTGCCATCGTGCTGCCGGTCAAACCGTCCGAGCTGTATGAAAACCAGGAACAGGCTGAATTCTGGCGCGGTGTGAGCAATGCGCCATCAGACGTTTTCGGAGCCCTTCGTCACCGCTTCCGCGAACTGAACCATCGCCTGGAAAAAATGGAAGCCTGTGTCACCTCAAAAGAATTCGAGATCGACCGGGAATTGGGCAGGAGGTAGCTCGCGCCGGCACCAAGGAGCCGGGAAAGCGATCAGACGACAGGAATCATCGTCGAGTTGTAACCAAACACCTCTAAACTGCGTCAACAATTACAGACGACAACGGTCTACATCAGGGAACGAAGTGAAACAGCCCGCCCATCAATCAAGACGGAGCAGCAGGATGAATAAACCTTCTCAAAACAAAGTGGCAACGAAGAAACCGGAGACACCGCTTTTCGCTTCCCCCTGGATGGCTCTTTTCCTGGTGCTGCGCCGCGAACTCTCCCAACCCCGTTACAACAAATAGCTTCCCCATTTGCGGTGCCGCCCGGCACCGCTTCTTTTTCAATCAGCCGTCAATCGTGATGATAGTCTTTTTCTCCGGCAGTGACAGCTATGTCCAGCCGGTTTTGCTGGGGAGGTAAAGGGCAAGTCGAGTATTCGTTGAATACGCAGGGGGGGTTGTAGGCTTTGTTAAAATCAACCACGAGCCGGCCATTCTCCGGCAGACCATCACTGTAAAGGAAGCGCCCCGCTCCGTAGGTCTCGCGGCCACTGGTCCGGTCAGCAAAAAGAAACCAGATCGATTCGGAATCTTCCTCGCCCAGCCCAATCAGGCTGTAATCCTCACCATCCATCTCGAAATCGAAGGTGCCATACACCGGTGTTGGACTGAGGTGCCCAAGGATATCGCCTATTTCGATGGTCGTGCCGGCTTCCGCCTTTGTGAACCGGCCGTTGATTCTCCAGCCGGATTGAATGTCAAAATTGTCGACACCCCGGAATGCAAGCAACGTCGCCGCCTGCGAATCTTTGATTCGCAGGGCGTAACTTTCCCGGAAGATCACGTGAAAACTCAGGTTGTCCTTGCTGATCACCGTCGGCTCATCCTGGTCATCCGCTGTCAACAGGGTTTCGTAGGCAGCGGCGCCGTCAACCATGATGTCCGATCCGGTGGCGGGGACGAACCTGAGCTCATCGCCATTCACAAAAATGGAGCCCCAACTGTCCGGTCCACCCGGGATCCTAATCGTGCTGGATGACTGGTTACCAATGCGGTTCTCACCCTCATTCAGCCATTCCAGGCCCACCAGGGTCAGCCAGCCGGTTTCGCTGGCCAGCCGGTCATGGCGCTCTTGACGCCAATCCTCGATGTGGTCCTCATGCGTTAACATAGATACCGTAGCCAAGCTGCTGTCGGCGGCCGCACCGGCGGTCGCCGACAGCAGGGCAAACGCCAGGCCCAGACAGACCGGCATTGTGAAATAGCCACGTTCATGCCTTTTCATTTCACACGCCCATAAATGTCTTCGTAACGAATGATGTCGTCCTCGCCGAAGTATTCCCCGGTCTGAACCTCGATCAGGTGCACGTCATCCGTCCCCGGGTTTTCGAGACGGTGCCGTGTTCCGACCGGAATATAGGTGGACTCATTGGGATTGAGCAGGAATTCCTTATCTCCGAGCCGGACTTTTGCCACCCCCTTGATCACGGTCCAGTGCTCCGCCCGTTTGTGGTGCATTTGCAGCGACAGCACCTGACCGGGTTTGATCACCAGCCGCTTTACTTTGCAGTCGTCCGCGTCTTCCAGGATCGAGTAGCTGCCCCAGGGGCGAAAAACGGTCTTGTGAAATTCTGCTGCCTCATCCTTCAGGTCACTCAATTGATTGACGACTTCCTTGACGTCCTGGGCGCGATCGCGGTGAGCGACCAGCACCGCATCGCCGGTATCCACGATGACCAGGTCGTGCACCCCAACTGCCGCTACCAGGCGGTCGTCACCCTGCACGAAACAACCGCTGCTTTCAACCAGGACAGCTTTGCCGAGAATTCGGTTGCCGGCTTCATCGGATTCATAGAGCTCGCTCAGCGCTTTCCACGAACCGATGTCACTCCAGCCAAATTCACCACCCACCACAGCACAGTTCTCCGCCTTTTCCATCACCGCATAGTCGATGGAAACCGAGGGGCACTGGCTGAACAGGTCCAGGGGAATCTCTATTGGCCGAAGCTCAGGATCCATTTGATCCCAGCAGGCCCGCGTGCAGGCGGCGATTTCGGGCGCGTGTTTTTCGAGTGCATCGAGATAGGCGCCCGCACCGAAACAGAACATGCCCGAGTTCCAGTCATACTCGCCGGATTTCACATAGCCGCGTGCGGTCTCCTCGTCCGGCTTCTCCACGAAAGCGGCCACATCGTGACCCCTGGATCCTGAAATCCCCTGACCCTTTCGAATGTAGCCGTAACCGGTTTCCGGCTGCGTCGGATGGATTCCGAACGTGACGAGGTAACCTCTTTCAGCAAGTGCTTTAGCTTCCCCTACGGCGGTGCGAAAATTTGCCTCGTCACGAATCAGGTGATCGGCCGGCAGAATCAGCATCAAGGCGTCCGGGCCGAGCCTGTCTTTCAGAAACCAGGCTGCGAGTGCGATGGCCGGCGCCGTGTTGCGCCCGATGGGTTCGAGCAGGAAAGGATGGTCATGCCCTTCTCCGACAACGTCGTCATACAGATCCCGCGTGTAGAAGTAGTAATCCCGGCTTGTCACTGTCAGGACCGGACCATCAGATGAAACATCAAGCGCCCTGCGAAAGGTCTTCTCCGCGAGCGTTCGGATGTGCCCGGCGGGAAACCGGCCACAGCCTCGTTCCCGATCCGCCCGACAGTATGACCGGCACCATCACCGGCCTGGAATCCTTGCTAGTCATGATCGATGGTTTCCTCGAGACAAACCCTTAGCGACTCTTCGAGATCTCCCCGTTCGATTTGAAACGCCTCCTGAATGGAAGAAGTGTCCAGAACTGAATAAACGGGCCGCTCCGCTTTTTGTGGAAATTCCGCAGATTTTACTGCCGTCATTGACGGAAGTTCATCGAGGAGCCCCAGTTCCATGGCGATTGTGAAGATCATGAGCGCGAAGTCATACCAGGTCACGGCGCCATCATCGCAGTAATGATACAGACCCAGCGGCACTTCTTCCGGGCGTCCGGACAAAAAACGGTCGATAATCTGCCGGCTTACCCGGGCCAGGTTTCGGGCCCACGTGGGACAGCCTGTCTGATCGCTGACTATGCTCAAAGACGGAAGTTCACGGGCCAGCCGCAGCATGGTCAGCACGAAGTTGTTGCCGAGGCCGGAATAGACCCATGAAGTCCGCAACACGATGTGTCTGCAGCCACTGGCCGCGATTGCCCACTCCCCGGCCAGCTTACTTTCGCCATAGGCGTTGAGTGGCTCCGTCTTGTCCTGCTCCCGGTAGGGCCGTTCGGAATCACCGGAAAAAACGTAGTCAGTTGAGTAGTGCAGCAACAGACGGTCATTTCTCTGTGCCCAGCGCGCAAGACAACCCGGTAGTTCGCCGTTGAGCCTGAAGGCCGGAAAGGTATCGTTTTCGGCCATATCAACCGCCGTGTACGCTGCCGCGTTGACAACGATATCCGGACGAATACGATTCAGGAGAATCTCCACGCGGTTCAGGTCTGCCAGGTCCTGCTTCATCGTCTGCCGGTCTCCGGGGCGGACATTCCGATCGATCAGGGTGACCTCCCCCAACCCCTCGAGTTGGGGCACGAGCTCCTGCCCGAGTTGGCCGGAAGAGCCGGTTAACAGAATATTCATCCGGGCATTCTCGGCAGCTTGTCTTCCGCTACGTCACAGAGCCGCGGCGCATCGCTGTCTTTGGACGATAAATGCCCGGTTCTTACCGGCCAGCGTATGTCAAGATCCGGGTCATCCCAGGCGATCACCGAGTCATGCTCCGCGCGGTACTCCCTGGTGCACAGGTAATGCAGGAGGGCTGTATCACTCAGCACGCAGAATCCATGGGCGAATCCTTCCGGCACAAAAAACTGGCGGTGATTCTCAGCGGATAGTTCTACTCCGGCCCATTGTCCGAAGGCGGGTGAACCGCGCCGAATGTCAACGGCCACATCAAAAACACGGCCCTCCAGTACAGAAACGAGCTTGCCCTGGGGTTCAGGATACTGGTAATGGAGGCCGCGAATAACCCCGGAACCGGACCTCGAGAGATTGGACTGAACGAACCGGCCCGGCAAGCCCGCGGCCTGGTAACGGCTGGATTTCCATGTTTCCATGAAGAAGCCGCGCTCATCTCCGTGCACAACCGGTTCCACGACAAGCAGACCCGAAATGCCGGTTTCGATCGTTTTCACACTCACCGGCCTCTGGTCAACAGGCCCAGCAGGTACTCGCCGTATCCGCTTTTTCTCAGCGGCTCCGCCAACCGCTTTACCTGCCGCGCGTCAATCCAGCCCTGCATGAACGCAATTTCCTCAGGACAGGCTACTTTCAGGCCTTGCCGGCTTTCTATGGTCTCAATGAAATTTGCCGCCTGCTGAAGGGACTCGTGGGTTCCCGTATCCAGCCACGCATACCCTCTTCCAAGGCGTTCGACGGACAGGCTCTCGTCGTCCAGGTAGATGCGGTTCAGATCCGTGATCTCCAGTTCACCCCGGCCTGAGGGTTGCAGGCCACGGGCAAAACCGCTTGCCCTGCCGTCATAAAAATAGAGCCCGGTCACCGCGTAATGAGACTTCGGGCGTTCGGGCTTTTCCTCGATGCTGAGTGCACGGTAATCGTCATCGAAATCGACAACACCATATCGTTCCGGATCCTTGACCCAGTAACCGAATACCGTGGCTCCCCGCTGCTGGTCATTCGCTTTTTTCAGCACGTCTCGCAAGCCGCCGCCGTGGAATATGTTGTCACCGAGAATCAGGCAGGAAGGGTTTCCTTCCAGAAAGTCCTCCGCGATGATGAGCGCTTGCGCCAGCCCTTCCGGTTCTGCCTGGACGGCGTAGTCCAGGCGAATGCCCAATTTGCTGCCGTCTCCAAGCAACTGCCTGAACAGGGATTGATCATGGGGCGTGGTAATGACCAGGATTTCGCGGATACCCGCCTGCATCAGGGTGGCTAGCGGATAGAAAATCATCGGCTTGTCATACACCGGCAGCAATTGCTTGCTGACCACACGCGTCAGTGGATACAACCGGGTACCGCTGCCGCCCGCCAGAATTATGCCTTTTCTCGACACGCTGTCATCTCCGCAAGGACCACCGCCAATCAGGCCGTGGCGCCGAGCCCAAGTCGTTCACCCTTGTAGCTGCCATCAAGAACCCGCTCAACCCAGCGGCTGTTCTCCATGTACCAGTCAACTGTCCTTCCCAGGCCGGTCTCGAAATCAACAGACGGCCGCCATCCCAGGCTGTTCATCAATTTATTGCAGTCAATCGCATACCGGCGATCGTGTCCAGGACGGTCCGTAACATGCTGGATCAATTTCCGCCTGGGGCCAAAATTGCTATCAGGCAGACGCTGGTCCAGCGCATCGCAGATTGTCTGCACGACCGCCATATTCGTAAGCTCCGCCAAACCGCCGATATTGTAAACCTCGCCTTCCTCACCCGCGGCCAGCACCGCATTGATGGCATCCACATGATCTTCTACGTAGAGCCAGTCCCTGACCTGCAGCCCATCGCCATATACGGGTAATGGTTTGAATTCCAGGGCGTTGAGGATTATCAGCGGGATGAGCTTTTCCGGAAACTGGTATGGCCCGTAATTGTTGGAGCAGTTGGTCGTCAGTGTCGGCATTCCGTAGGTCCGGTGAAATGCCCGCACAAGGTGATCCGATCCCGCCTTGGATGCGGCATAGGGCGAATTGGGCGCGTACGCCGTCGATTCGCTGAAGGCGCCAGTGGCTCCCAGGCTGCCGTATACTTCATCCGTCGAGACGTGCAGGAAACGAAAAGACCTCTGCCGGGCTTCCGGCAGGTGTTTCCACCAGTCCAGCGCACATTGCAGCAGGTTCAGTGTGCCGACTATGTTGGTTTGAACAAATGCCGAGGGCCCGTCAATGGACCGGTCGACGTGACTCTCCGCCGCAAAATTTACGATAGCCTCGGGTTGGTGTTCAACGATTAAATCCGCGACCAGCCCGGTATCTCCGATGTCGCCATGAACAAACGTATGCCGCTGATCGTTGCCGATCGGTTCCAGTGTGTCCAGATTGCCTGCGTAGGTGAGCAGATCCAGGTTAACGATACAAAGATCATCGTCGCGCGCCAGGCTGCGCAACACGTAATTGCCGCCAATGAAGCCGGCGCCGCCGGTAACGAGCAGGGTTCTCATCATTAGTCCCTTTCGGGTCAGAACGGAATGTCGTCGTCCGTAAAGTTGTCGTCAGCGGTTGCGGCTGCGGGCTCGGCGGCTGCGGGTTTAGCACTACCCTGGCTGGCCTGCGCCGGCTGGGTATCACGAAATCCACCCGATGCGGGACGCGCCGACCCTTCGCCGCTTCGAGCACCGAGCATCTGCATCTCGTTGCCCACTACCTCGGTGGTATAGCGATCCTGTCCGCTCTGGTCCTGCCACTTCCGGGTTTGCAGCTTTCCTTCGACGTATACCTGGCTGCCCTTACGCAGATATTCGCCTGCAATTTCCGCCAGTCTGTTGAAAAACACAATTCGGTGCCACTCGGTGCGTTCCTGGTTTTCCCCGGTTTGCTTGTCGCGCCATGATTCACTGGTAGCCAGGCGGATATTGGTGATCGCCGCGCCGCTTGCCGTGTAGCGCGTCTCCGGATCCGCGCCCAGATTACCGACCAAAATGACTTTATTTATACCTCGTGCCATCAGGCACCTCCCTGAATTAAGTAGACGAAGTTTAGCACAGTCAGTCAGCTTCTCTTGTCAGAAAAAAGCGCCTGGACAACACATTCATTACCAAGCCCCAGGCGAGGCAGATTACACCGGCGGTAAGCAGTGCAGCTTCGCTTCCGAAGCGCCCCAGCAGCCAGCCGCCTGCGACACCTCCAAAGAAAGCGCCCAGGAACTGGAACGTGCTGTAAATGCCCATTTTGCGCCCCCGGCCCCTGCTTCCCGTAATGCGGGAAAGCAACGCCGGCATGGCGGATTCGAGCAGATTGAAGCTGGTAAAATACACGGTGATCAACGCGCCCAGCACCACCCAGTGAACCCCGAAGGGAATCAGACCCAGGGACAGCGCCAATGCGACGAAAGCCCAGGGAAGCACCTGGCGTTCCGCGAAACTGGCGCCGATTTTTCGAAGTGCGGGGAAAACGATAATGACTGACAGCAGCATGGTCGGCACATAGATTTTCCAGTGGGCTGGCAGGTCCAGGGCAAACTTGTTCACCAGCATCGGCGGAAACGTCACGAACAGCAACGTCATTACGGCATGCAACAGAAATACGCACAGTCCGAGGAGCCATACCGGCCGCATGTCAATTTCGCCATGAGATTCCGTGTCGACGGCCAGTTGTGGCGCCCGCGGAACAGTCATCACCAACGCCATGCCCACCAGCGCAAAGACGGCCGTAAGCCAGAACAGCCCTTTCAGGCCCAGCAGCGTGGCCAGTGGCACCGACAGCAGCATCGACAGCAGGAACGCACTGCCAATACCAATCCCGATGATCGCCATGATGACCGCTCGTCGCTCCGGCCGGGTCACATCCGCTGCCAGGGCCATGGCAACGCCGGCGATCGCGCCACAGCCCTGCAAAGCCCGCCCGACAATCAGCGCCGGGATGGATTCCGCCAGGGCCGCGATGATGCCACCCAGCGCAAATAATCCGAGCCCCAGCAGCAGGACCGGTTTCCTTCCCCAGCGATCGGAAAGCCAACCGAACGGCTGTTGCAGGATGGCCTGGGTCAGTCCGTATATTCCGACAGCCAGGCCAGCGGACCACGGCGTGTAGCCCGGGATATCCACCGCGAGCACCATGAACACGGGCAGGATCAGGAAGAGGCCCATCATGCGCAGCGCGATAACGCCTGACAGCGTCAAGGCAAATTTCAGTTCCCTGGCTTTTTGACTGGCAACGGTCAACGATTGACTCCTGACTGGGGATACGCGATTTTTTTGAATAGGGGCTTTGCCCCGGCGCAGGGGACAGGGCATTATAGGTGGATCATCCTTGTGTTCAAACAGGCCCGATTTATAATTGGCGCAATTCCTACATAACAAGGAAAAAAATGGACCCAGCCAGCGTCCAGAAAGAAACAGTCCGCCAGGACCCCACAGACATCAGCCACGTTTTCGATTTGTGCGCGGATGACATGGCGTCGGTCGACGCACTGATCCGGGAAAGCCTGGATTCCAATGTCGTGTTGATCCGGCAGATTGCTGAGTACATCATTGGTTCCGGGGGCAAGCGACTGCGGCCCATGCTGGTCGTACTCGCCGCCAGAGCCTGTGGTTACCAGGGAAGGCATCATGTGACCCTCGCCGCGATCATAGAATTCATCCATACGGCAACACTGTTGCATGACGACGTGGTGGATGAATCGGATTTAAGGCGTGGACAGGAATCCGCCCACGCGGTGTGGGGTAACGCGGCGAGTGTCCTGGTCGGTGATTTTCTCTACTCGCGCAGCTTCCAGATGATGGTCCGGGTGGATTCCATGCGCGTCATGGAAGTCCTGTCGAACGCGACCAACACCATCGCCGAAGGAGAAGTCGAGCAACTCCTGAACCTGCATGATCCGGAAGTGAGCGAAGAATGCTACTTCAGTGTCATCGAGAAAAAGACAGCAAAACTGTTCGAGGCAGCCTGCCAGCTGGGCGCCGTGCTGGCCGGCAAACCCGGTCTGGAAGAAGCCCTGGCAACTTTCGGTCGGGAACTCGGCACCGCTTTCCAGGTAACGGACGATGTACTCGATTACACGGCTGACGCGGGGACGCTGGGCAAAAACGTTGGCGACGACCTTGCGGAAGGCAAACCCACCCTGCCCCTGATCCTCAGCCGGAAGCAGCTTGGAAAGGATGATCAGGCGGTCATTGACGAAACCATTCGCCAGGGCGGAATCGACCGGATCGACCAGATCGTTCATTTGATCCGGAGCAGCGGCGCCCTCGGCGATAGCATCAAGATTGCCCGGCAACACGCACAAGAGGCTGCACAATCCGTCGCGGTCTTACCCGCTTCCACCTGGAAAAACGCGATGTTGGCCCTGGCGTCTTACAGTATTGCCCGGGAATTTTGAGCCTCGATGGAGCCGCAGGCGGAAGCCGGGAAGCGAGACTCCTCTCAGCCGAGGACTTCGTTCCAGTCGCTCACCCGGTCAGCCTGACTTTCCAGCACCGCATCTTCACCGTCGAGATCGATAGCGACAATCGTATCCCCCATCACGATGGAATTGACCACGGCCTGGTCATTCGAATCAAGCACTTCCCCGAACACCGTATGGCGGCCATCCAGCCAGGGGGTTTCAACGTGCGTGATGAAGAACTGGCTGCCATTCGTCCCGGGGCCCGAATTCGCCATGGACAATTTACCAGGCGTATCGTGTTTGAGTGAAGGCGTGCACTCATCCTCGAAACGGTAGCCAGGACCGCCCGTCCCGGTCCCATTCGGGCAGCCGCCCTGGACCATGAAATCGGGAATGACCCGGTGGAAGGTCAAACCATCGTAATAGCCTCTTTTGACAAGGTTGATGAAATTGGCCACGGTTACAGGTGCTTTCCCGGCAAACAAACGCATTTTTATGTCGCCTTTATTTGTATGCATGACGGCGTTCACGTCCTGGATTGTGTCATTCACGTCTGATGTCTCCTTTTTGGTAAATGTTTGAAACTTTTTCGCCACATGGGCGGTCTATGTTGCTAAGGCCGCGGGATGGTCTCTCCCTCAACCAACAGGGCTATTTCTGCACTCCTCACCCTGACCCGCGGCCTTTCTCTTTGCCCTGGTTTTTTTTCGGCTAGAACGGGTCCTCTTCCAACAGTTCAAATCCGCACAAGCGGGCAAACTGGCATCCACGATCCCGGTAATCTCTGAACCGGGGAAAACTGGGTGCCCCGGGTGAGAGCAGCAGCACGCCTCCGGCAGGTGTGATTTTCTGTGCCAGGCTGACAGCGTCTGCAAGCCCGGCGACTTCGTGCAGTCCTTTTGCCGGGCTGACCCCGCTGCTGCGAAATACCTCAACAATCGCGGGCCCGTTATCCGGTATTGCAATCACCGCTTCAGGCGGTGTGGCTCCGATCGTGTCCATATATGGTACCCAGTCCACCCCTCTTTCAAGACCTCCCACGATCAGAGTCACAGTCTCCCCGGAGAGCGCTTCCAAAGCCGCGGCCGTCGCTACTGGCGTCGAAGAAATGCTGTCATTGATATATCTCACGCCGTTTTGCTCACCGACGGGCTGAAGGCGATGGGGTAGCGAGCGAAATGAGGAAACCGCATTGCAGGCTGCGGAGAAGTTACCGCCCATTTGCCGGATGACGGTCAGGGCTGCCGCGGTGTTGGACACGTTATGCTTGCCGGGCAGGCCTTTGGGCATTCTGATCCCGAGTTCGGAATCCCCATCCACTATGCGTAGACCTTCGGCACGAAATCCGCGCGCCGAGTTGAACCAGATGACACCTTCACGGGATGACAGCGCTTCGCGGAGAACCGTGTCCGATTCATTGGCGATGAGCATCCGGTCTCCAGCCAGATCTACCAATCGCAGCTTATCGCTGCGGTAGGCCTCCTCGTCGCCGTGCCAGTCCAGGTGCTCCACCGAGAGATTCAGCAGCACCGAAATGGTCGGCCTGGCTTCGAGGTCAGCGAGCTGGTAGCTGGAAAGCTCAATCACCCACCAATCGACATCCCGGTCGTCACAATCCAGCAGCGGCTTGCCGATATACAGTATTCTGGCCGGAGTGGGCGGCGAACCACAGATTGCTCGGTGTCGTTACGATTGCACCCGCCTCCCGCGCCTGCCGAAGGCTGGACCGATAGGGGCTGATGCCCGGAGAACGGATCAGCACATCGTAATCTTCAAGCCCCGCGCGGGACAGTGGGCCCGTCAACAACCGGTCTTTTCCGGCCAGTTGCGCGGTGAAAGCCGGATCAGGCGGCGCTTCGTCCACCAGGGTCAACTGCAGCTCCGGGAACCTGGAACGAAGGTAGGCCCAGGCCGCGCGGCCTTCCCTGCCAGTCCCGAGTATCGCAATATCACAGGTCGCCAGATCAGCTATCCGCATGACTTGTCCCGGCCAGCCCCAGGCGGTTCAACAACTCCGCGGGAATGAAGTGACGGTCCGCGGGTTGCAGGAGTTCGCTCATGGAGGGGATTTCCACACGGCCAAGTTCTGGCAACAGTGCGCGCACCACGGCGTGTCCCGACCATTCCTTCCGGCGGCCGAGAGCGGCCAGGGCGGCCCTGCTCTCCCCTGCTTCGCCGACGCACTCGAACGGCTTGTCCCTGCCCAACCTGCATAAGGCCCGGAATCCGTCCACCTGGGCAGGCACATCGAGGAGATCGCCACCCTGGATTTTCGAGACTTCGGCCGGCGACAGGAATAATGCCAGGCTGAGCGCTGCAAAGCGGCACTTCGGGCAATCCAGGCACCAGCGACCTTCGAGCCGTGAACCGTCCAGGTGAAAATTGCGGTTACAACTGGAATAGACAGCGTGATATTTCTTCATACCGCTGAAATGCCGCACGATGCCAAGTTCAGAGAAGGGCCTGAGCACGGAAAAGTATTCGATGTCCGGGCTTACCCTGGAAGCAATTACCGTTCGAAATGCAGATTCAAACGATGAGCTCTTGCTGAATTGGTGATTGATTTCCCGACCGTCTTCGGTGACCAGCGTCACCTCGTCAGCCGACCGCTCATTCGAAAAAATGACGTAACGAAAACCATACAAAACAGCCGCGCACAGCAAAATCGCAGAATTGATAGCCGTGACGGGGACATGGCCGTTCCAGGCGCCTGCCTGGTTCATCAATTTCAATTCCGGCGCCAGTTCACGCCGGATTTGCAGCAGGGGCAGTCCAGTCGACTTGACCGTGTCGCGGATCAGGCTGGATTCGCCAATGCAGATCGGCAACACCTCAATTCCGGCTTTTTGCACAAGATCAAGACCGACCAGGCTATCCTTCCCGCCCCCCATCGCAACCAGGGCCCGCTCCGGCAGCAACAGCGAAGAAGGTTTGCTGCCGGACATTTCATCAAAGTCCGGGAGGGCTGGAAAACGAACCCGGCCTGCCACATCGAGTTGATTGACGTAACCGAATTCAGCCAGTCCGTCGATGTACAGCCTGTTCAGGAATTCGCCAAGCCCCGCAGCGCTTTGGGGATTGCGATAATGGATTTCAGAAGTGAGCCCGGATTTGTAATAACTGATCCCCGCGACCAGGTGCAGAATTTCGAGCGCATTCTGGAACGCAGCCTGCCGGGATGCTTCCGGCGGCCAGGGCGCATGCGGAAACGTAATGCGTTCGACCAGTTCCACCCCCTCATCGAAGCGATACGCCAGTGTTGCCGCGCCTTCGCCCGGATCATACGCACAGGCGGTGAACGAGAAGCTCCGGGCATTCCTCGGGTCGGCAATATCCGGCCTGTTCGCAATCTTCATCGTGTCACTCAGTAATGGCCTGGATCTGTTCCCAGGTGGCGCCGAAAATGCTCCCCTGGGATTGCTCGCCCTGTGGAATCAGGGCCTCATGTGCACCCTCGATCAGCGGCTCGTGTTCGCCGGCCGCAACCAGCAGGCTGAGACACAAGTCGTTGGCCGACTGCGACACCATCAACAGAGCGTGCTCATCGAAGTATCGCATTACCGAGTGCAAGCGGGCCAGGGCAGTTCGCGCACCATGGCCAACCAGATTGACGCATACGCAGTCGGCGAAAACCGTAACCTTGCATTGCGAGCGGAGATCATCGCTCAATTCCTCGAGTTCCTGTTCACCCAGGTGGTTGGCATCTCGATTGATCGCCACCGTCGTGGTGGTCTCTGAAGTGGCCACCAGGTCGACAGACACACCATGACTTCGGAATACCCCGAACACGCCGGCAAGAAATCCTACCTGGCGGCGTGCGTCCAGGTTTTGCAGCAGGATCACCGCCATGTGCTCCTGGCAGGTAACCGTCTTGATACCCATGGCCCCGGAAACAGCAGCGCTGATTCGGGTGCCCGGCACGCTCTGCCGGTGGACGTCCCGGATCACGACAGGCGTGCCGGTCTCGGCGGCCGCCCGGATACACCGGGAATGCACCACCCTGGCCCCGCTGGCTGCCATTTCGAGTGCCTCGGCATAATCCACGTCACGAAGCAGTCGTGCCTGCTGAATCAGGCGCGGGTCGGCGCTGAACAGGCCGGGTACGTCTGTCCAGATTTCCAGCCGCTCGGCCGCCAGGCGGCCGGCCAGCAGTGCGGCCGAGGTATCGGAACCTCCCCTGCCCAGCAAAGCAGTCGCGCCGTTTTTGGTCCGAGCGACAAAACCCTGGGTAATGAGAATTTCGCTCAACTCGGCCCAGCGGCCCGCCAGGGCCGGATCCTCTCCTGCCG
>CAMYKC010000004.1:0-28434 GCA_947258865.1 uncultured Lysobacterales bacterium | reverse complement strand
TGCAGGACTTCCAGGGCATCCCGGGCATCGACCCAATCGACCACCATCTGCTGTCGCAGGAAACAGGCGCCAATCGTGGTGCTCAGCCACTCCCCGATGGCCAGCAATTCAGCCCGGTACTGCGGCCTGTCGTCGGCTGAGAGCTTCTCGACGCATCGGGTGAGCTCTTGTTGTGCCCGCGCCAGCCAGTAACGTTCGTCAACGTCCAGGGCCCGGCCGAGCGATCGGTGTATTTCGATGAGTTCCCGGGCTTCATTGTCCGAGAGCGGATTCTCTGCCAGCGAATTCAGTCGATTGGTGACACCTGCGGCCGCGGAGCAGACCAGCAACACGCGAAAACCTTCTGCCTGCCTGGCTTGCGCCAGCGAGGCCATGGTTTCCCATTGCGGGCGCCCGGCCACGCTGGTGCCGCCGAACTTAAGCACGATCCACTTGTTTGCCACGGTTTGGCGCCCCATGGTTTGGAATTGAGTTCAGGAGCGGAAACGTTACCCCAAGCTACTGGGGGTGTACAGCCGATGAACGTCGGATTCACTGGATTTTCCGGCTTCCGCCCCTGCTTTGCCCGATTTGCGCTGCTCTGAATAAAAAAACGGCGCCAGTTTGGCGCCGTCAAGGAGGGAGTGGTGCAAAAATTACACGTCCCATGAGGAGTGTTCAAATGAATATAAACGTAACTGCTTTCTCAGACTAGAAGCTTCCATCAGAGTTCCCTGGTGTCTGAAAAAAATGTGCCCGGGTGCAGATACTGATCGCCGTTGAGGATTCTTGACCGATATCAACACCACGCGGGAAAATCCCGCCTACCATGGCACCCTGTTGCTTCCATGCAAACAAAGATTAACCTTATTTGCCTGAATCACCGCTGAACAGCGGTATTGACGGGTCTTACAGCGGGATTTGGCGCATTCAGCAATCTGTACTAGGATGTCCGTCCCAGAGTTTCAGAATCAGGAACACCGAATGCCGAAATATCGCACTGAAGACATCCGAAACATAACCCTCGTAGGCCATTCCGGCTCAGGCAAAACATCATTGGTAGAAGCCCTCCTGGCAAAGTCTGGGAAAATTGGTGAAGCAGGCACGATCGAACGAGGCACGACCACCACCGATCATGACCCGCTGGAAAAAGAATTCCAACACTCACTCGACTCGGCTGTCGCCAGCCTCGATCACGATGGCATTCACGTCAACTTGATCGATACCCCGGGATTTCCCGATTTCCGCGGCGCCGCGCTCACCGGTATGGCAGCAACCGAAACCGCCGCGCTGGTTATCAACGCGCACAATGGCATCGAACTGTCGACACGCCGCCTGATGCGCCGGGCCAAGCGGCGCCGTCTTTGCCGAATCATCGTGGTCAACAAGATCGACCAGCCGGGCGTGAATCTGACCAGGGTGGTCAAGAGCATCCGTGAGGAGTTCGGGCCGGAATGTCTGCCGATCAACCTTCCGGCAGAAAACCTGAGCACCGTGAAAGACTGTTTCTATGGCACCGAGGGAGAGACGGACGTGTTCTCCCTGGCCGAAGCTCACGAGGCCATCATCGACCAGGTGGTAGAAGTCAACGATGAATTGATGGAGAAGTACCTGGAAGGCGAGAAACTGGATCGGGAAGAACTGCACAATGCCTTCGAGCAGGCGCTGCGCGAAGGCCATCTGGTACCGATTTGTTTCACCTCGGCGCTCACCGGCGCGGGCCTGGGCGAGTTTTTGAAACTGTGTAAACGCCTGTTGCCGAATCCCGCCGAAGGCAATCCGCCATTAATATTGAAGGGTGAGGGAAAAGACGCCAAGCTTGCCGAAATCGAACCCGACGATAAGGGGCATGTGGTTGCGCATGTTTTCAAGATCACCAACGATCCATTTGTTGGCAAGCTGAGTATTTTTCGTATTTACCAGGGCACGGTGCGCTCCGATTCGCAGCTGTTGATCGGCGATGGACGCAAGCCCTTCAAGGTGGGTCACCTGTTCCAGGTTCAGGGCGGCAAACATGAAGAAATCGACGCCGGTATCCCGGGGGACATTTGTGCGGTGGCCAAGGTGGACGAAATCCACTATGACGCCATCCTGCACGACTCGCACGACGAAGATAATTTCCACCTGAAACCGCTGGACTTCCCACAGCCCATGTACGGGCTGGCCGTGCAACCGAAAAGCCGTGGACAGGAACAGAAACTGGCCCAGGCAATCCATAAATTGACGGAAGAGGATCCCTGTTTTGTCGTTGAACAGAACCAGGAACTGAACGAAACCGTCATCCGTGGCCTGGGTGAACATCACATGCGCGTCATGCTGCAACGCATGAGCAGCCGCTATAACGTGGAAGTTAAGACGCGGCCACCCCGTATCGCTTACCGCGAAACCGTCACACGACCCGCCGAGGGCCACTATCGCCACAAGAAACAGACCGGTGGCGCGGGGCAGTTCGGCGAGGTTTTCCTGCGCATTCGTCCACTGGCGCGCGGCGAAGGTTTTGAGTTCGTCAACAAGGTCGTTGGCGGGTCCATACCGACCAGCCTGATACCGGCGGTCGAAAAAGGCATTCGCCAGATCATGGCTGAAGGTGCGATCGCCGGCTACCAGCTGCAGGATGTCGAGGTTACGGTGTATGACGGCAAGTTCCACCCGGTCGATTCGAAGGAAATTGCCTTCGTGATCGCCGCCAGGAACGCATTTCTCGATGCCATACATAATGCCGGCCCGCAAATCCTGGAACCGATCGTCACGGTAGACGTCACCGTGCCCGATATGGTCATGGGCGACGTCACCGGCAACCTGGCTGGCAGACGTGCACGCATCAGCGGCACCGAAAATCTCAGCGGGCCAGGGCAGCTTTACGATGGAGTTCAGCCACTACGACCCGGTCCCGCACAGCGTGCAACAGCAATTGGAAGCGGATTTCAAGCCCAGGGAAGCGAGCTGACGGAACAGCACGCAAAGACATTGTCGGGCGCAGCGACACGAGCCCCCGGGCTGCGGCTTCCGTTGTTTCTTTCGTTGACCATGCTGGTCATGGTCAGCCTGGTGTCTTTCGTGAACGCCTGGCCAGATACATTTGTCCTGGACGACAAGCCCCTGGCCAGGACGTCGTTTTTTTCCGAACTCTCGGATATTCCCCGATTCTTCAGTGAAGACGCATGGGCCACGATCGGGTCCAGGAGTGGCCTCTACCGGCCGATGTTGTACGTCAGTCTCTCGCTCGACTACCAGGTCTATGGCAAATGGAAAGCCGGCTATCATCTGAGCAACATCCTGCTCAACCTGCTGGTCGCGATTCTGGTGTTCGGATTTTTACGCCAGATTTTACGAATGACCCACGGACAGGCCGCATCGTCTGATCTTTATGCATTGATGGCTGCCATGATTTTCGCCGCGCATCCCGTTCATGCAGAGGTGGTCAATTCGATTTTCAACCGCTCTTCCATGCTCGTTGCACTCGGCGGAGTCGGGGGGCTCTGGTGGCTGCTCCATCACCTGGAATCGCGTCCGGCAAAAGCGTGGATCGGGCTGGCGATTTGCTACCTCTTCGCCCTGTTCTCAAAAGAAAGCGCGGTCATTATTCCGGGATTGGCCGTGATGCTGATCCTGTGCCTGACCCCTGGCGACTGGCCTTCGAGAATACGAAAATGCCTGCCGGTTTTCTGGCTGCTTTTGCCCCTGGGCCTTTACCTTTTTTTGCGTGACCATGCAATCACGCCAGCGGATGTCGAAAGCACTGCCGGAACCGTCGGCATCAGGCAAATTTCGGGGATCCTGGCTGCGGCGAATTTGCCGGATCTGGGTGTCCTGAAACAGTTATCGAAAATCCTGGCGGAGGCTCTCAGGTTAATGGTCTGGCCACACCCGCTTCAGCTTTATTATGAAGACGACACGGTCATGCCGCTGGGGATTTCCCTGGTGATTCACCTGGCTCTTGTTTCCTCTGCCATAGCACTATTTGCCAAGGGGAAACCCGGCTTGCTGGTGGGGCTTGGTTTTTTCTATATCGCCATGCTGCCGGCCAGCCGGATACTGGGCGGCCCGGGAGACTTCCCGCACCTGAACGAACGCTACCTCTATTTTCCTTCGATCGGCCCGGCAATCGCGCTGGCATTCGGCCTGAGATCACTGGGCCGGCGGTGGAGTCCCAGGGCGACTGTCGCCCCGGTGTTGCTCGCGGCGTTCGTATTGGTGCCTGTCACATGGGCCAGGAACAATGATTGGGCGAGCGAACTGCGGCTTTTCGAAAGTGAATACCGGCATGGCGAACCCGGAACACAAATCCTGCGACTGCTCACCGCAGCCTACAATGGTAAGCGAAATTATATCCGCACTGCGGAAATCTGTGATCTCCATACCTACTTACGCGATCGCTATAACCTCTTCGCCAGCCATTGCGGTATCGCCTACCGGCAGCTGGACCGTGACGATGAAGCGATCAGCGCCTTTCTCGTTGCAACTGATGATCCGAATGCGATGAGATCCAAGTCGCACTCCTTCATCGCGCAAATCCAGCTGGAAGCCGGCAACCGAAGAGAAGCGATGAAACATTTCGTTCTTGCGGTAAGACGTGCGGAACAACCCGCGGCAAAGCACTACCACCAGGGTGAAATGATTGCCTACCTCTATCCGGAAGACCGCCAAAAACTGATGGGCGCGCGAGACCAATTCAAAGAAGCGCTTGAACTGCAGCCGATGTGGTCTGCCTGCCAAGCATGGGTAGCGCGACTGGACCACGCCATAGAAGCGCTCTCGGCGCAGGAAAACGAGGATCAGGGCGATGAGCCAGCGACTGAGCAGCAATGACCGGATGGGCGACTGTTTACTCGCAGTAGACGTGATGTGAGGCCTTCACGTCAGGAATCGATCCCGGCCGATGTCTTTTAATGTTCGCAAAAGTTTCCAGCATGCCTCGAGGCCGGTGAACCAGTTTGGATTATCAGGATCAATGGCTTTTCGCACCGTGGCCACGCTAATCGAAACTGCCAGCCTCCCGCAGATTAGTGAATAGAGCACCGATAATTCAGGCTGAGAGAGCGGCCGCAATTGCCGGTAACCATCGATAGCGATTGCCGCGTTTCTCGCGGGATCCGGCTGTTCCATCATCAGATAAGTCAGGCAAATGGCTAGATCGCAGACGGTCGGATTATGGCAACTGTCGCCAAAATCCACGAGTCCAACTACCCCATCCCCCGCCACAATTATGTTCTCCGGGTTGGCGTCCCCGTGTATGAACTGCCAGGGCAGACTTCGAAGGGCGCTTTCCGAAGCCCGGAAACTATCGAAGGCCCACTGCAGTAGCGCTTGTCCTTGCGGGTCCGTGATCCTCTGGACAGTAGCCTCATGCTGCGCCGATTCGACCAGGTTCCAGCGGTGGCTGCGGCGCGCAGCCGGGTGGTCGAACTCCCTGAGCGATAAATTGAATTCCGCCAGCGATTTTCCGACATTTTTTAGCAATTTTTCTGATATATCAGTAATGTTTTCCAATACTATTCCATCAATAAACTCTAGTAACCATGACCTTTTACTCTCATTTTTATGAATATATATTCCTGTTTCTATATTCATATTATTATTCTTGATAATTTTAGGCAAATTGAATGAAATTCCGGCTGAAATAGCATGTTCAATGGCCGCTGACTCCATCATCACCACCTCGGAAGGCATGTCATCATCGACGATTTTGAAAACGAAGCGCTCTCCCCTGGATGCGGTTACCAGGTAGTTCAGATTTTCTCCCGGCAATCGTTCCAGGCGTCCTTCAATTCCATAGTTTTCCCGGAGGCAATCGTGCACCGCTGTTTCGATTGGATCTCGCTTCATTTGATAAGTGCTTTATTACGAATTACGTTCATTTTTCCGGGTTTCGCCCTGAAAATCGAGCCCATAGGTTGGCCCAGGTCAAGATTTTTCAATTTCTCCGATGCGCGGCCAGGCTCGAGCGAGACGTGCAATCCAGGGCGATTTGAAGCTAAACTAACCGTCACTCAGGGAAAACAGGGCCCATCAGGGATGAACAAAAGAACCCTGCTCATCTTCACACTTGTCTGCGCGTTCGTTCAGGCTACTCCACTTTACGCCCTGTCGCCCGAACAAAAACTGGCCGGCGCATTCGAGGCGTTCTTTGAACAACATGTCGCGCGGGAAAATATCACCGGCGCTGCTTTTGTGGTCGCTTCACCCCAGGGCATTATCCATGTTGCCGCGGCCGGCCATACGGACACCAGCCGCAGCCGCCCGATCGACGAAAACACCATTTTCCGAGTCGCTTCCGTTTCCAAGACTTTTGCCGCCGGACTGACCGGGGTGTTGATAAACGAAGGCGAATTCGGATGGGCAGACCGGGTCGTCGATCATGTACCGGAATTTCGAATCAATGGGGACACCCGCCAGCTACTCATCGAACACCTTCTGGGACACAGCACGGGCCTGGTTCCACATGCCTACGATAATCTGATCGAAGATGGCGTGCCGATGGATCGCATCAAGAACCAGTTCAGCAAGCTCTCCTACATTTGTCCGCCCGGTAACTGCTACTCGTATCAGAACAGCCTGTTCAGCCTGATCGAACCCGTCATCGAGCGAGCCACTTCGCAACTCTATTCCGAATTGATGGAAGAGAAGATTTTTCGCCCGCTGGGCATGAAAACCGCATCCGTGGGTTACGAACCCTTCATCAGCAGTCCCAACCATGCCAAACCTCACGTCAAGAGCAGGGGTAAATGGAAAACCGTCAATGTGAAGCCGAACTACTACCGCGTCGCGCCCGCCGCCGGGGTCAATGCCAGCGCGCTCGATATGGGTCAGTGGCTGATGGCGCAAATGGGCGGGCACCCGGCTGTCATCCACCCGCGTGTGGTTGAAACCCTGACCGAACCCCGGATCAAGACCATCAGGGACACGCGCCGCAAACATTGGCGCGACATGATTTCAGAAGCGCACTACGGCCTGGGCTGGAGAATTTACCAGCTGGGTGATGAAGAGATTGCCTATCACAGTGGGTGGGTTTCCGGCTTTCGGGCAGATATCGCCTGGTCGAACGAACACGGTATCGGTATCGCCGTGTTGATGAATGTGGAGGGCAGCAGCATCAATGAGTTGACCACCACCTTCTGGCGAATGGCCTTTGACAGTTTGCCGCCGATTCTGGATGCGGATCTGCTGGCCGCCACACCGGCTTCGCCGTAAAACCTTCTCAGCTTTCCACCGGTCCGATGTCTATCCAATCGTCGAAACGCTGACTGAGAATGCGAAAGTCGTCTTCGTTGTCGGCATCCAGACTGAGGCCGCCGTACGGGGTAATGACTATGCGGATCTTACCGCCCAACACCGTTCCGCAGGCTTTTTCGATCCGGGTTGAGGCATTTCCCTTGCATAGGCGCTGATACAGCCCGTGCCGCTTTTTGAACGCCAGCAAAGTCGCCTGCAGCCGCAACGTAATCCAGGCCGCCTGCCAGCCGCCGGTCTGGCTGAGAAATCGCCAGGTCAGGGAAATCACGTTTTTCAACTTCTCGGCCTTGCGATGATCAAAACCGGTTTGCAGGAATGACTGGTTCGTCAGGGTACGCGGCCGTCCAACATAGATATTGGCCAGGCGCACCCGGCAATCCCGCAGGTGTACACAGGGGCGATCGATCCCCTCGCCTCTCTCGTCATTATTATAGCGATTCAGTGAGGCTTCCTCGGCAACGCCGGCCAGCATCGAGTAATTGAGCCCTGACCGGTCGTCTTCATATGCGCAGCGGCTGATAAAATCTTCAATTGCCGCGGCTGAAATCAGGGGCAGGTCAGAAGACAGGAACAGCAGAGGGCGCTGCGGGTCGTCGTCACCGTGAAGCTCCCGGTAGCGGGCCTCCGAGGCATAAATCGCCTGCCAGGCATTCGCCAGCATTTTCCCCACCTGCTCGACGATTACAACACGCGGGGAAAGGCCGCCGAGAACTCCTTCCAGCCGCATTTTTGGACCAACGACGAAAATCAGGGCAACCGATTCTACATCCAGCAATGCATCCACAACACGGCGCACGAGCACCTTTCCCCCGAGTTCGAGAAAGGCTTTGTTCTGGCCCCGTATCATCCGCCTGGGATTATCATCGGTGCCCGCCAGTACGATGGCGTCTATCGGCGACGGATAAGCATGTTTCGGCATGAATCTCGAGTTTTGCATATCTGGAAATAATTCGATGCTCAGGTTGAAAATGGCACGCTTTGAATATGGATTCAATACCTCAATTGATCATTTGCCTGTTTTCAAGGAGTTTCGCTTCCCTGCTCCAGCCCACGGCGCAAGGAAGATGGTAAAGTCGAAACTCTTGAAATATACGGCTGAGACGGCAATGCCCCGAACAAAAAACAAAAACCCCTTCGTTCTGATGTTCTTCTGCCTGGCACTCGCCAATACCGCCTGTTCAGATGGTCGTGTTGAGGAAAATCAAGCCAACGGGGACATGGCTTCCAGGTTTGCCCGTCTGGCACTCGATTGCGTGCACCGGGAATATCCCAACAAGATTGCCCACGTGCTCAATAATGGCGGGGACGCCCGAACGCCCTCCTCCCTGCACCCGGTTTTTTATGGTTGTTTCGACTGGCACTCTTCGGTGCACGGCCACTGGTTATTGGTCAGGCTACTGAGTACCGTGCCCGCAGATAAGATGCCACAGGGGCTGCGAAATGAAATCATCGCGGCGCTCAAGCAGAGCTTCACTCCGGAAGGTGTAGCGGAGGAAGTCGCGTACTTCCAGGCAGAGAACCGGAAATCCTACGAACGTCCCTACGGCATCGCCTGGTTGCTTCAACTCACCGCGGAGTTGCGGGAATGGGATGATCCAATGGCGGCGACCTGGCTCGAAACCCTGCTGCCGCTGGAAGCCGTGATCGTAGCGCAGATCAAGTCCTGGTTGCCCAACCTGGCTTACGCCATCCGGCTTGGAACTCATAATCAAAGCATGTTTGCGTTTGGCCTGATCCTCGACTGGGCCAGGCTCGCCGGCGATACTGAAATGACGGAATTGGTCAGGGAACGTTCGCTCAGCTTTCACCTCCGAGATAAAAACTGCCCGATCAGTTATGAGCCATCCGGTGAGGATTTCCTCTCGCCCTGCCTGATGGAAGCGGATCTCATGCGCCGAATTCTGCCCCGTGAAGAGTTCGCCACGTGGCTCAATGGATTCATGCCTGGGATTCCTCACGACGGGAGCGCCAACTGGCTGGCGGTAGGTATCGTCATGGATCCCACCGATGGCAAGCTCGTGCACCTGGATGGCGTGAATCTGTCACGCGCCTGGAACCTGGAAAATATTGCTGCTTCCCTGCCCGAAAACGATCCGAGAAAAGCGTCTCTGTCAGCGGCATCCAGGGTGCATGCGGAAGAAGGTATCGCCAACGTTTCCGCGGAACACTACGAAGGCAGTCACTGGCTGGCCAGCTTTGCAACCTACCTGGTGACCCGCAGGGGTTTGGCTAATCCGTGATGCGCTGTGGAGCTGCGGGCGGGAGCAGGGAAGCGAAACTCCTTTATGGTCTGGCATGCTCTTTCAGATGGGCCCGCACATCGAAGAAGATCTTCGCTGCAATCACGAGCACCAGGACGGGGGCCGGCTCGCCCAGTATCAGCGACAACCCGCCGCCGAAAATCAATACCAGGTGCATGAACACGATCCGGCTGTAGGGTTCCGACATCTGATCCCCGATGGTCCGTTCGCGATATTCCTTGCGGCCAAGAAAGTTGGTGAAAAAGGAAAAAGCATGGCTGATAAACAACACGGCCAGGGCGGGCCAGAGATTGAAAAAAAGCTGCGCCACTTCAGCGAGGTCGCCGCCGTTGCCCATGTCGTTTTGAATCCCCTTGACGAATAAGGTGTAGATAAACAGGAAGTGAATGGACATGAAGCCGCCGAAGTGCCCAAGGAAGAACGGCCCGGCAGCCAGCGCCATCCAGCGGCCGATGACGGCGATCTTGCAAATGTTGAAAAACCCGATGACGGCGCTTTCAGCCCAGTAAAGAACCATCACATCGCTGAGCTTCCAATCCAGGAAGACCGTGCCGGCAATCGGCACCAGGTTGGCGAGGATCAGCGCCAGGGTGGACGGCGACGCCAGGCTTAGTGGAGCACGCTCGGCCGAACCTGGCATCTCATCGACCGTTGCGCTCGCCACGGGTTCCTTCACTGGCTTCCACTTGCCCTTGACTTCTTCCGGCAAGGCCTCGCCGCTACGAATCCTGGTGCCGCTTGCCGTTTCGATTCGGCTTCTGATCTCGTCGGCATCCACGCTGCCGATATCAGAGCCAAAACCGACCTTGTTGGCGCCGTAGTCAAAGGCCATGTGTGGACCCCGCCAAGACGTGCCGGATTTCTTTGGCGGATGTTCGAGGCGCAGGTTGCGCATCCGCGAGGCCTCGTATTTTGCAGTAAGGCCCAGGAAAGGCAAGCCAATGAACAGGTCGACACGGCCGCGATGCGCCGTGACGACTTCGCGGCCAAAAAGCATGACAAGAAGTATGGCGGTCATCGACAACGGGGCAATGGACCAACCCATCAACCAGGCGGTGAGGAACAGCGCAGCGACCAGGTCAAAAAGGTTGTTGAATCCGCTCCAGGCGCCGGCCGCCTCCTGGAAGGTCAGAACAGCCGGAATCAGGAAAACAATATCGAATATCGCCAGGATGGCAATCGCAAGCCAGGAGCGCCGGAACGGAAGAACTTTGCGAAAGCCACCGCGTTCAACAGGCTGATCAAATCCAATTTTAAAACCAGGTCTGAGTCCTTTCCTGATCATTCATCGATGGGGGTTGGTAAGTGAGACACGATCATAACATCTGCATGGTCAACGTGAGCCGCCAGTGGTTTATAATTCTCACACTGGAAATTCGTCCCCTCGCCCGCCAGCGAACCGCCAGGTTCCCGGAGATTGATCGCAGTGGATTCTATCAGCAAAGCACTGTTATTAAAGGAATTAAATGCCGTTGTGCCCAGTGAAATCCTGCTGGATACGGATGAAGCCATGCGGCCTTTCGAGTGCGATGGCCTGTCGGTATACCGAAAACTCCCCTTGCTGGTCGCACTGCCCGAGGACACGGAGCAGATTCGAAAGATTCTGGTCACCTGCCACCGCCTGGGTGTTCCTGTTGTCACGCGCGGTGCCGGAACCGGCCTGTCCGGGGGCGCCCTGCCCATCGAAAGCGGATTGTTGCTGGTGCTGACCAGGCTGGACCGGATCCTGCACATCGATCCGCTGAACCGCACCGCGCGAGTGCAACCCGGCGTGCGCAACCTCGCCGTGAGTGAGGCCGTCGCCGTTCACGGCCTCTATTACGCACCCGATCCCTCTTCCCAGATTGCTTGCAGCATTGGCGGCAACGTCGCGGAGAACTCCGGGGGAGTCCACTGCCTCAAGTACGGTCTGACGGTGCACAACGTGATGGAGGTCCGCCTGCTGACGATCGAGGGCGAGGAGCTGGTGCTGGGCGGCGAAGCCCTCGACGCGCCCGGCTTCGATTTGCTGGCGCTGCTAAACGGCTCGGAAGGCATGCTCGGTGTGATAACTGAAGTGCTGTTGCGGCTTCTGCCCCTGCCGGAAACTGCCCGGATCGCTCTGGCGGGCTTTGCCAGTATCGAGGCCGCCGCTGCTACGGTGGGCGCCATCATCGGCGCCGGTATCGTTCCCGCCGGGCTGGAGATGATGGACCGGCTGTCCGTCGAGGCAGTAGAGGCGTTCAATTCACCGGGCTATCCACGTGATGCCGAGGCCGTTCTGTTGTGTGAGCTCGATGGGGGCGAGGCAGAGGTCGCTGAACAAATGGAGTCGGTGCGGCACATACTGGAAACACATGGCGCCACGTCAATCACCGTCTCAGCCAGCGAGGCTGAGCGGTTACGCCTGTGGCAGGGGCGAAAGAATGCATTCCCGGCGGTAGGGCGTAGCCGCCCTGACTACTATTCCATGGATGGCACCATACCGCGCCGTGAACTGCCCCGCGTGCTTGCGCAAATCAGTGACGCATCCGGGCGTTACGGCCTGCCTGTGGCCAATGTATTCCACGCCGGCGACGGAAACCTGCATCCCCTGATCCTGTACGACGCCAACCGCGAAGGCGAGTTGGACCTCGCCGAAAAACTTGGGGCGGAAATCCTGACCATGTGCATCGAGGCAGGCGGGACCGTCACCGGTGAACACGGGGTCGGAATGGAAAAAATCGACTCGATGTGCGAGCAGTTCGATGCGGCCGAACTGGAGCAGTTCCACGCCCTGAAGAACGCTTTCGATCCGGACGGTCTGCTCAATCCCGGCAAAGCCGTACCCACACTGCATCGCTGTGCCGAATTGGGCGCGATGCATGTTCACGGAGGCAAGCTCCCCTTTCCCGACATCCCGAGGTTCTGATCCATGAACCAGCAGGATTCGATCGTTGCGCGGATTGCCACCGCCATCGAAGAGCGGTCGCCACTGGCGGTTCACGGGGGGAGCAGCAAATCCTTTTATGGATATCCGGCGCAGGGCGAACCACTGGATGTCTCCGGGCACTGCGGCGTGGTCGAATACGACCCCGGTGAACTGGTGATCACCTGCCGGACCGGCAGTCGCCTGGCCGACATCCGGAGCATATTGGCGGAACAGGGGCAGCATCTGCCGTTTGAACCGCCCGCCTTTGGCGAGCATGCCACCATCGGCGGAACTGTTGCCTGCGGTTTTTCGGGCCCGCGCCGGGCCTGGTCCGGCAGCCTGCGGGACTTCCTGCTGGGCGTGAAGCTGGTCAACGGAAACGGAAAGGTCGTCCGCTACGGTGGCCAGGTCATGAAGAATGTCGCAGGCTACGACATCTCCCGGCTGGTCGCCGGCTCGATGGGTACGCTTGGCGTGCTGCTGGAAGTCTCCTTCAAGGTCCTTCCCATGCCGGCGAGGGAGCTCACGCTGAGCTTTGAATGTGACCAGGCGGAATCCATACGCAGGTCAAACAGCTGGTCAGGTCAGGCCCTGCCGTTGTCCGGTGCCAGTTGGTGGCAGGGCCGCCTTCAGCTACGATTATCCGGCGCCGAATCGGAGGTCGGTCGAGCCGCTGAAATGCTTCGCCCGGACAGCCAGTATGAGGATCCCCTGGCCTGGGAGGACCTGAGAGAGCACCGGTCTGAATTTTTCAGGGGGACATCGAAGCTATGGCGTCTCTCGCTGCCGCCGGCAGCAGATCCGATAGACCTGGATGGCGATTGCCTGGTGGATTGGGGCGGCGCCCAGCGCTGGTACCGAAGCCCCCTGCCTGCGGACGAGATCCGAGAGCGTGCCGCGCATGCTGGCGGGCACGCCACCCTGTTTCGGGGTGACTCCGGCAAGGCGCGATTCCATCCGCTGCCTCCTACTTTGGAGCGCATGCAGCGAAGAATCAAGCGGGCTTTCGACCCTCACGGTTTATTCAATCCCTTTCGCATGAGCCGGGACTGGTAATGCGCACTTTCCTCGGCGAAGCATTGAAGAAAACCCCCGTGGGCCGCGAGGCCGACGATATCCTTCGGTCGTGCGTGCATTGCGGTTTTTGCAATGCGACCTGCCCCACTTACCAGTTGCTGGGCGATGAGCGCGATGGGCCGCGCGGTCGGATTTACCTGATCAAGGAAATGCTGGAGCGTGGTAAGGCGTCGCGCGAAACGCAGCTGCACCTGGACCGTTGCCTGACCTGCCGGTCCTGCGAGACCACCTGCCCTTCTGGCGTGCAGTACAACCGTCTTCTGGAAATCGGGCGCGCCAGGTCGGAAATAAGCGTGAAGAGGCCCCTTGCCGAGCGGTTTCAACGGGAAGTCATCCTGCGCACCGTGCCTGATCCAGAACGATTTCGCATGATGCTTGCGATAGCGAAGCTGTTCCGACCGGTTTTGCCGGCAGCGCTGAAAAAATCCGTCCCCAGACGCTTACCAAAAATCGAGGCATGGCCCTCAACCGAACACCCGCGCAAAGTGCTTTTGCTGGAGGGCTGTGCGCAATCAGTGACTGCACCCGGCATCAACCTGGCTGCCGCCCGGGTGATGGACCGGCTCGGCATTCAGGCACTGCCAGCGCGGGGCTGCTGCGGCGCACTCAGCCACCACCTTTCGCGGGAAAAACAAACCCTGGTAACCGCCATGACCAACATTGATAACTGGTGGCCCGAGATCGAATCGGGTGCAGAAGCAGTGGTGCTGACCGCCAGTGGCTGTGCACCCACGGTGCTCGATTACGGGAGGCTGTTGGCACGGGCGCCACAGTACGCCGAAAAAGCAAAGCGGTTATCGTCAATGGCGCTGGACATCTCGGAATTCCTCGAACAACAGGACCTCGAACGGCTGGGAGCCCGCAAGAACGACGGTACGCGTATCGCCTTCCAATCGCCCTGTTCGCTGCAGCACGGCCTGAAGCGCGCGGGCAGCGTGGAAGCGTTATTGATCAGCTTGGGCTTCAGGCTAACGACAGTACAGGATGCTCACCTGTGCTGCGGTTCAGCCGGCAGTTACTCGATATTGCAGAAAGACCTGTCCACGCGGTTGCTTCGGCAAAAGCTCGAAAACCTGGAGAAGGATCAGCCCACGCTCATCGCGACGGCTAATATCGGTTGCCTGATGCACCTGCAAAGCGGAACCCGACTGCCCGTGAAGCACTGGATCGAGCTATTGGCGGATTCGCGGTAAGCAGGCTATCCCATAGTCTCTTCCACATAGCCCTCGAGCGTCTTTCGCAGATCCCTCCGTTCGGCTGGTGTACCACCCGTGCACGGCAAAACCGTGGTGACGTGTGGTTCACGGTCCAGCCAGAACTGACCTGATGTATCGCTAACTTCGGGCGCTGCAGCCAGCCACACGATGGTGTCCGAACCCTGCTCGGCCGTGCGGAGAAACGATCTCGTGACTTTGTAGAATCCCGGCAGGGAGCCTTCCACGCCCGGCGTATCCGCCCAGCCGGGATGCATCGCGTTGACCGTGACCCTGGATTCGCGTAACTCATCCGCCCACTGTTCCGTCAGGATCATCAGCCCGCGCTTGGCCCTGGCGTAAGCCCGGCTGCCGTCGAACCGGCCTTTTTCATTCTGCAAGTTGCCGACGTCGATACCGCTGAAGTACATTCCGCCGGACAGGACGTTGACAATGCGAGCCGGGGCCGATTTCCTGAGGCGGGGAATGAGTAAAACGGTCAGGAGGTACGGGGACAACAGGTCAGTGGCGAAGGTCAGTTCCAGCCCTTCGGTGGTCAGCGTGCGCCGGGCAGGCAACACCGCTGCATTGTTAATGAGGACATCAATTTGCGGTTCATCCCGCAACAGGCGCTCGGCCAGCTCGTGCACTTCGGCCATAAGGCTAAGGTCGGCGAGTTGCACTATGACTTGGTCGTTGCCGGTTGTTTTGCTTATCTCATCCCGCGTGTTTTCAGTCTTTTCGCGATCCCGCCCGACGAGCACCAGGCGTGCGCCCAGGCCCGCCAGGCTGAAGGCGGCAGAACGGCCAAGGCCGGACGTCGCCCCGGTGATCACGACCGTCTTGCCTTGCAGGGAAACATCCAGGCTCGGCCAGGCCCATTGGCGTAGCTCGTACCCGAGGCGGGTGAATCCGAAGGCTCCCGGCAGAATCAGCCGGTCCATCACGGTGTTGATTAATCCAGGTGTTTTCATTGCTCAATCATGGTTTGGGATTACTTGTCAGTTTCGCTGGTCGTTTCCTGACCGTCTCAAGAAAAATATGTTACGTTGCCAGCTACAAATCATGATTAATTTAACAGCAATTCCGGTCTCGGAGATAAAGAGTCCAGTTATATGAAAAAAGCCATCCTGATCATTCTCTTGATATTGGCGATCCTTATTTTGCCGGTTCTGGGCGGTTCCATGATCTGGGTGCTCGGCGGTTCGGACCGGCTGGACATCAATGGCACAGCGCAGGTATACGGGCGCCCGGCTGCGTCAATAGACGTGGGCGATGGCTGGCCTGCCTATGGAGGCGATGCCGGCGGCCACCGCTACAGTAAAGTGGATCAGATCGGTGTCAACAACGTTAAGGAATTGACGATTGCCTGGCAGTACCAAACTGGCGACATGGCCAACCGTCCTGCGGCGATGTGGCGGACGGCCTCCCAGGGAACACCCCTGCTGGTCGAAAACTCCCTGATCTTTTGCACGCCTTTTAACGAAGTCATCGCGTTGAGCCCGGGCAATGGCAGGGAGCGATGGCGTTTTGATCCGCAGATCAACCTGGAGCAGGAACCGGCCAACCAGTTCATCTGCCGCGGTGTTGCGCATTGGAAGGATCCGAGCAGCATAGCAAAGTGTTCCAGTCGGATCCTGATGAATACTAATGATGCCCGGCTGATCGCGATCGATGCGCGCAGTGGGGAGCGCTGCCAGTCCTTTGGCGTCAACGGCGAAGTACAGATCAACCCCGGAATGGAGTTGTTGTGGCCGGGCGAGTTTCAGATTACCTCACCGCCCGTCGTTGTGCGCGATACGGTAATCGTCGGATCCGCCATTGGTGATAATGCGCGCGTCGAAGCGCCTGCCGGGACCGTTCGTGCTTTCGATGTGCGCAGCGGTGAGGCCAGGTGGGATTTCGATCCGATTCCACGGGATGAGTCGAATCCCGCTACTGAAACCTGGAAGGGAGCGCAGCCACCAAAGGAAGGGCATGCCAATGTATGGGCGCCCATGTCAGCCGATGAAGAACGCGGCCTGGTGTTCCTGCCTACTTCCAGTCCCAGTCCTGATTTTTATGGCGGACTTCGCCCCGGCGATAACCGCCATGCGAATTCGGTGGTGGCTCTGGACGCCGAAACCGGTGAACTCGCATGGAGCTATCAGACCGTTCACCACGACATTTGGGATTACGATCTGCCGTCGCAACCCGGACTCTACACGGTGTGGATAGATGGACGAGCCCGCGATGTGGTTGCTCAGGTGACGAAAACCGGGTTCGTATTCGTACTGGATCGCGACACCGGCGAGCCGGTCCTGCCCGTGGAAGAGCGGCCGGTTCCACAGCTGGCTGCTGACGGTGAATCGCTCTCCCCGACCCAGCCTTTTCCGGTGGCGACACCCCCGGTCGTTCCCATATCCCTCACGCCGGATGATGCATTTGGAATAACCTGGTTCGACAAGCAGGCTTGCCTTAAGTGGATCAATGAATCGAATTTCGAAGGACTGTTCACGCCGCCAAGCGAACAAGGCACCCTGCTTTTCCCCTTTACCGGCGGTGGCGCCAATTGGGGCAGTGCCGCATTCGACCCCACGCGGAACCTGCTGGTCATCAATATGAGCATCATGGCGCACCACGTCCAGCTTTTTCACGGCTATGAATTCCAGGACATGCGCAAGGTATTTCATGACCAGGAAGTCTCCCCTCAGGCAGGAGCGCCTTTCGGCATGAAACGGGAGACGCTGCTCTCGCCGATCGAATTGCCCTGCAATCGGCCGCCATGGGGCGTGATCGCCGGTATCGATCTGGCCACGGGCAACATTGTCTGGCGAAAGACGCTGGGAACCACCGAGGACCTGGCGCCAGGCGCGGGCAGGAAGCTGGGTACACCGAATCTTGGCGGCCCCATCATCACGGCCGGAGGCCTGGTGTTCATCGGCGCTGCAATGGATAACTATTTGCGGGCCTTCGATGTGAGCACCGGCAAGGAACTCTGGAAGGGCCGTCTGCCCGCGGGCGGCCAGGCAACGCCTATGACATACCAGTGGGGCGAGCGCCAGTATGTGGTCATTTTCTCCGGTGGCCATGCCCGCCTGGGAACAACGCTCGGTGACGCGGTGGTCGCTTTTGCCCTGCCCGACTGAGGATTTCCGGCGCTTTTACTGACTCAGCGGTCATCGGCGGCTAGAATGTCGCCCCATGAAAACCTCTTCGAGGCAGAAATCGCTGCTTCCCTTTCTGGTCTGGCTCGCCCTGTTCTATTCAGGTTGGATAGCGCTGGTGGCTTATGGTGGCCATCTGGATACCGTGCTGACTCACTGGCCGATGGCGGTCGCCATGGCGGCGGGTTCGTACGTGGCCGGGTCCACACCCATGGGTGGCGGAACGGTGGGTTTTCCGGTGCTGGTGCTATTGATGGACCTGCCGGCAACCCTGGGCCGGGATTTCAGTTTCGCCGTGCAGGCTGTCGGCATGACCAGCGCCAGTATTTATATCCTTTGCAGCCGCCAGCCGCTCGAATGGCCCATGCTGCGCGCGGGGCTGATCGGCGCTTTGGCCGGGACGCCGCTGGGTGTCCTTTACATTGCGCCACTGGCTTCTGACCTGTTCATCAAGCTCCTGTTTGCGGCCATCTGGTGCAGTTTTGGACTGCTGCATTTGAGACGCATCAACGAAATAACCGCCTACGAAGGCATGACCCCTCACGACCTGGCATTCGATAACCGTGCTGGCTTGATCGTCGGCTTTCTCGGCTCGATGACGATCGCCAGCATCACCGGTGTGGGCATCGACATGATGCTTTACATGGTGTTGGTGCTGTTATGCCATGCCGATCTCAGGATCGCCATTCCGACCTCGGTGATTTTGATGGCATTCACCTCCCTGGTCGGCCTTGCCGTCAAACTCATGATTGGCAACGTACAACCCGGCACCTTCGAAAACTGGCTGGCGGCGGCGCCCATCGTAGCGGTCGGTGCGCCTTTCGGTGCGATGGTGGTCAGCAAGATCGGGCGCCGGCCGACTTTATTCTTCGTTTCTGTACTGTGCGTGGGTCAGTTTGCCTGGACACTGGTTCACGAGCGGGATGCATTGACAACATCGAGCCTGACTGCGGCACTGCTGGGTGTCGTGCTATTCCTGCTTGTGTTCCAGGACCTGTACCGCCAGGGATACAGGCTCGCGCGCCGGCAGCAGGCCGGCGACGGCTAGGCGACTCACGGCATCATGTATCGCGGGGAACCCTGACTTCGCCGCTCACATTCCGGGCGTTTATTTCACCGCTGCCGTCCCGCAGCACTTCAAAATCTCCGCCTACCCTGTTGGCGGTAATATCGCCAGAAGAGTCGCGCTCGACCAGGAAGTCTTCACCGATATCGCTGAAGCGGATATCACCGGAGCTGTCGCTCTTGACCAGGACACTTCCCTGGATGTCCGTTCCGCGGATATCGCCGGAACTGTCGGACACGATCGTCACGTCGCCCTCAATATCCGTTAATTCGATATCACCTGAAGAATCCTGCACGCTGACCGGTCCGGCGGAGTCTACAATTTCAAGGTCCCCCGAACTGTCCTGGACGGCCACTGCACCAACGCCCTCTATTTCGACATCACCCGAACTGTCTTTGACACTCAGGCTGACGTCATCGGGAACTTGCAACTCGAGGTCAAGGTAAGCATATTGCCGCCCGGTCCAGGACCAGCCGTCATCCATATCGGGTAATTCAACCCTGATTTCCGCGCGTTTGCCCTCGCTTGTCTCAACCGTCGATACCTCCAGCCACTCCTCTTTCGATACACAAACGCGGCCCTTGATCGATGCAACGCGGCTGTTCTTTATCCCGGTTATTTCAAGATCGCCGGCTGCCGCGAGCACGGATAATTCTTCACTGCCGGCCAGGTCGAGGTTCAGGTCGATATCTTTTTCATACTTGCAATCCCATGCCTGCAGTACCGACGGAAAGAGGCAGGTACACAGCAATAAAATCTTCTTCATGATTTCCACTCCGGTTTCTGGCGATGATTCGACTATATGATGCAAGAAAGGGGCCATTCAGATTCAGCTCCCGTGAGCCCTGAATCAGCCAGTTTGCGGGAAATATCCGGACCGGCAGGCCTCCCCGGCAATAAAGAACAGCGAAAAAGTGGTCAAATCCGCCAGAACCATTCCTCAGTGGCACCAGTGCATATCGTGCACGTTCGCTAGCGCCATCACCCGAATAGGTGTTAAATGCGTTGATTCAATACAGGACCGAAACCCAGGATGAATGACAAGCAGCACAGCCTGCAAGAATACCCGGTTATTTTTGGAGAGGTCCTGTTCGATTGTTTTGAGGACGGCAACCGGGTCCTCGGAGGGGCGCCGTTCAATGTGGCGTGGCATCTGAAGGCGTTCGGCTTCGACCCGATGCTCGTGAGCCGCGTGGGCTGCGATGCGATGGGCCGCGAGATACGCGAGACCATGTCGGACTGGAAAATGCGCCTGAGGGGCCTGCAGGAGGATCCGGAGCACCCAACGGGTGAAGTCAGGATTCGACTGAGCAATGGCCAGCCCGAATTCGAGATAAAGGACGACCGGGCCTATGATCACATCGATGCCCTGAATTTGCCTGACGCAGAACCATCCCTCATCTATCATGGGACGCTCGCTCTGCGTCACTCCCGCTCGACCGAGGCGCTCGCCACTCTGTTGGGACAGTGCCCGGCGCCGGTATTCATGGATGTGAATCTGCGAGACCCATGGTGGCGGGCTGGCGAGGTGCAAGCGTTGATGAGCCGCGCCAACTGGCTAAAAATCAATGATGTGGAACTTGGCTTACTGACGGGGTCCGGCTCTTCCCTTCGTTCTGATGCGGAGAATCTGCTCGCGCGTCATGATCTCGACGGCCTGATCGTGACACTTGGCAGTGAAGGGGCCTTTTTCCTGAATCCGCACGGCGAATACATTGAATGTGCGCCTGAAACCCGGGTTGAAGTGGCCGACACGGTCGGGGCCGGTGATGGATTCGCCAGTGTTTGCATCACCGGGTTGTTGAAGAACTGGCCCTGGCAGCAGACAATGACCAGAGCCCAGCGTTTTGCATCATTACTGGTAAGCCAGCGCGGCGCCATCATCAGCGACCCGGAAATTTATCGCGGCTTGCGTGAGCAGTGGCAATAGCAGGAGATATTGAAGCAAGCCATGTATGAACAAATATCCCATTCGCTGCTTAACGAAATACTCGACGAACTCAAGCCTGAGATCCGCCGGCAGAATCTTCGCCATTTCTATACCCGGCTAGGGGCCAATTTCTATGCAATTCATTCGCTGTTCGATCAGCTTTACGGTAACCGGGAGGATTTTCGTCAGAAGATCATCGAACTGGTCGAAGTGCTGGCAAGCCGCTACATCGAGCGCGCCCCTGAACTGGAACAGATCGATATGGCCCGGGAACGGGACCACAACTGGTTTCTGAGCGAGGAATGGGTCGGCATGGCGCTGTACGCGGATGGGTTCGCCGGCAGCCTGAAGGGCATCAAGAAGCATCTGCCTTACATCCAGGAACTCGGCGTCAACATGGTGCATATCATGCCCATGCTGGTGTGTCCTGAGCATGCAAGCGATGGTGGCTATGCGGTTAGCGACTTCCGGGACATCGATCCCAGGACCGGCTCGCTCAAGGACCTGGTCAAGGTCGCCAATGCACTCCGCAAGCGAGGCATATTGCTGACCCTGGATGTCGTCGTCAACCACACGTCCAATGAACATCAATGGGCGAAGCGGGCACGCGAAGGGGACAAAAAATACCAGGACTACTACCACGTGTTTCCCGACCGGGATATTCCCGACATGTTCGAGGAAACCATGCCGGAAGTTTTCCCCGAGTCGGCGCCGGGAAATTTTACCTTCGATGAGCAAATGAATCAGTGGGTGATGACGGTGTTCAACACCTTCCAGTGGGATCTCAATTATTCGAATCCGGCGGTGTTCATCGAGATGGTTGACATCATCCTCTACTGGGCCAACCGTGGAGCAGACATTGTCAGGCTGGACGCCGTTGCGTATCTATGGAAAAAGATTGGCACCGCCTGCCAGAATGAACGCGAGGCACACCTCATCCTGCAAATGATGAAGGACTGCTGCCAGGTAACCGCCCCCGGTGTGCTGTTCATTGCAGAAGCGATCGTCGAACCGTTCGAAATTACCAAGTATTTTGGCGAAGACGCCGTAATCGCCAAAGAATGCGAGATTGCCTACAACGCCACGTTCATGGCGCTTTTGTGGGACGCAGTGGCTACCAAAAATGCCCGTTTGCTGAACCAGGGTTTACTCAGCCTCCCGGACAAGCTCAACCGGGCGACCTGGCTGAACTATGTTCGCTGCCACGACGATATTGGCCTGGGTTTCGACAACCTCGACATCAAAAAGGCGGGGTATGAGCCGGTCCCGCATCGTAAATTCCTGTTCGATTACCTGACCGGCGCGCACGAGACATCAAATTCACGTGGCCATCCCTTCGGCCTGAATCAGAAAACCGGCGATGCGCGAATTTCAGGTTCGCTGGCGTCGCTGGTCGGCCTTGAGACTGCAATCGAAAATGAAGATGAAGCGGGCGTTGACCGTGCGATCCGGCTCATCCTGTTGCTGCACGGCCTGATCCTTTCTTTTGGCGGCATTCCACTGATCTACTACGGCGACGAGGTCGGCACGGTCAACGATTACAGTTTCAAGGATGACGAACACAAAGCCGGCGACAGCCGCTGGATTCACCGGCCGCGCATGGACTGGGAACGAACGGAAAAACGGCATCAGCGCGGAACCGTTGAAAACCTCATATTCGATGGCCTGAAAAAGCTCATCGGCGTACGGAAAACCATCCCCGCCTTCGCGGATTTCAACAATCGTCAGTTGATTAATGTCGAAAACGAACACCTGTTCGTGTTTCTCCGTAACCATCCTGAAAAACCGGGTGAAATGTTATTGGTGGTGGCCAACTTCGATTCACGCCCGCAGTATCTTGATCTTTCCGACCTGAGCAAGCAGTTGCGTGTGCACGGAGCATCTCTCAAAGATCTGGCCAGTGGTGAGTCCCCCGTGGTTCACCGCCAGCATCTCGTCATTCCACCCTATCGGTTTTACTGGCTCACGGATCAATAAAGGGGCCAGACCACCAGCAACATCGGCACGCCCGTGGCCAGGACCAATAGCTCCATCGGCAGGCCCAGTCTCCAGTAGTCGCCGAAGCGGAAGCCGCCCGGTCCCAGGATCAGCGTGTTGTTCTGGTGACCGATTGGCGTCAGAAAGGCACAGGATGCGCCGATGGCCACCGCCATCAGAAATGTATCTGTATTGGTGCCGAGTTGAACCGCCGTACTGATCGAAATGGGACACATGACTGCAGCGGTCGCTGCATTGTTCATGAAATCCGATAAGGTCATCGTCACCACCATGATCAATATCAGGGCTACGACGGGGCGACCCTGAGCAAGACTGTCCAGCAAGGTGTGGGCCAGGAGATCCGCTGCCCCGCTGGTTTCCATCGCAATAGCGACCGGAATCATGGCGCCTAGCAGCACGATGACTGGCCAGTCAATCGCCTGGTACAATCGGCGCAAGGGTACGACTCGCAGCAACATGAACAGCAGCACACCCGTGGCAAATGAAATCGCCGCAGGCAGCAAGCCCAGCGCGGCGCCGCCGATCGCCATAGCCATGATGACTACAGCAAGGGTCGCCTTGCGCCTGTCCGGAATGCTGATGGCCCGGGGGGCCAGCGGCACGCATTGGAAGCCGGACGCAAATCCCGTCAGGGCAGCCGGTGCACCCTGCATCAAGAGGATGTCGCCGGCTTGTATCCGGGTAGTGCGAAGACGCTTGATCGACTGACGTCCGCGGCGTGAAATCGCCAGCAGGTTGAGGCTGTAACGCGTGCGAAGATGAACATCGTTTGCAGATCGGCCAATCAGCTGGGAGTTCTGCATGACAACCAGTTCACGCAGCACTATTTCCCTTGCAGCGCCCGTTTTTTTGCCGGGAGTCTCTTCCTGTTCGGATTTATCTCCGTTTATCTTTGATTTTCGTTTTCCCTCATCGTCATGCTTTTCATCCTTTACGTCACTCGGCTTGGCATGCTCTTCGAGCACCAGGCCAAGGCTCGAAAGGGCCGCGGAAAGGGATTTCGGCTCGGCCTCGATGATCAGGATGTCACCCGCACGAAGCAGCCGATTGGAATTCGGGGCGGAAATTCGGAAGTCATTCCGGATCATCCCGATGATCTGGGCATCCGCCTCTTCGAGGATCTGGTCCACGTCGCGCAGGGTCCGGCCTGCAGCCTTCCCATTCTCTGTGATGCGTGCCTCTGTCAGGTAGGTACCGGTGTCAAAACTCTCGGCACCTTTCTTCTCCCGGGCAGGCACAATGCGCCACCCCAGCAGGGCGACAAAAATCACGCCCACCGCGGCCACTGCCAGTCCGACCGGTGTGAAATCGAACATGCCGAAACTGCCGGCGCCGGTCTTGTCACGGAATCCCGAGACGATGAGGTTTGGCGGCGTACCGATCAGCGTGGTCATACCGCCGAGTATGGTTCCAAAAGCAAGCGGCATCAGGACCTTGCCAGGCGGTAGTTTCAGCCGGTCCGCGATTTGTATACCCACCGGCATCAGCAGGGCCATGGCGCCGACATTGTTCATGAAGGCCGACAGGATGGCGCCGAGCCCGGTGAGGGCCGCTATGGTCAGCATCGGCCCGGTGGTGGTCGGCAGCGATCGTTGTGCCAGCACATCCACCGCTCCGGTGGATTGCAGGCCCCAACTCAATACCAGCACACAAGCAACGGTGACGACCGCGGGATGGCCAAAACCACTGAATGCGTCAACCGCTGGCACCAGGCCAGTGAACACACAGGCCATCAGGCAGGCGAGCGCAACGATGTCGTGCCGCCAGCGGCCCGAAAGAAACACTGCGATCGTGGCTCCCAGAATCGCCAGGATTAGGTATTGGTCCGTGGTCATTGCGCCTGTTGTTGATTCGGGCCAGGTTCCAATGTAACGCACCCGGCGGCGCATGAACAAACGCCTCGCCGATGGAACAGGCGAGGCGCCTAACCCGGGTCACTGGATCAAAAGAAAATCAGCTCTCTTCTGCTTTTTTCTTGATAACGATGACTTTCCCGGCATGATGCTCTGAATGCGGTTCCATTTCATCGTCGCCTGACATCCAGACTGTTTCTTCACATTCTTCATCATCATCGCAGATGACTTCGACCCGCTTGTGCATGACTTTATGGTCGCCGTGAATGCCAGCGTCACTTTCCAGGTTCATTTCCAGCAATTCCCCGTCGACGTAGATTTCGACGCCCTCTTCGGTGCGAAGCAGGTCAATGGTTCTGCCGCTGTCCGTGACGATGGTCTCGGCATCACCGATCTCGAGATGGCTGATGTCGGTTTCGGCGAGGTCGAAATCGTCGGTTTGCAGCGCAATGACCATTTTCTTCTCGTTAGCCCCCTCACCCTCTCCCCCGGCGCTGAGCGATACCGCGCTGAAGATGAAAATCGTGGCTGCAAGGTAAATAACGATGTGTTTCATGTGGAAATCTCCCAATCTTTTTTAAAGGTGATGCGGGTGCCGGCTTTATCCGGCATTCACGCTCCCTGCTATAGACGCCCGCCTGTTAAAAAGCGTCGCAGGGAAGACAAAGCCGGTTATCAGCAATTTTCATGTACTGTCCACCACCTGCATTGTGGCTGAGGTTCGGAATTGGGGCAAAATCGGCCCGTAACTGCCACAGGATGGCTGGCTTTGAAAAATTTACACCCAAATTCTGGGATTCGGTATATTTTGGGGAGATACGGTACGGAGAGAATTGATGGAAGTCTCTCGTCAGGAAACGTTGCGATCCCGGTTTTCCCAGAATGGGGCGCGGAGGTCTTTCTTCAGGATTTTACCGGCGCCGCTGAGCGGCAGGGGCTCGTCGCGGAACTGGATACTCTTGGGACACTTGTAGCCGGCGATCAGGGTTTTACAGTGATCGATCAGCTCCTGCTCGGTCACTGATTCGCCCGCTTTCAGGACCACGATGGCGTGCACCTGTTCGCCCCAGGATTCGTGGGGGATGCCGATCACGGCGCATTCGGCCACCGCGGGGTGCTGGTAAATGGCCTGCTCGGTCTCCGCGGAATAAACGTTTTCACCACCGCTGACGATCATGTCCTTGACCCGGTCGACAATATACAGCATGCCGTCTTCATCAAGCCGCCCGCCGTCGCCGGTGTGCAGCCAGCCGTCGCGCAGCGTCTCCGCGGTGATATCAGGCAGGTTCCAGTAGCCCAGCATCACGTTATCACCCATGATGCAGACTTCGCCGACTTCGCCGGCAGGCAATTCGTTGCCATCGTCGTCCAGGATAGCCAGATCGATCCCCGCGATGGCGCGCCCGGCGCCTTTCAGCTTGCCGGCTTTCGGGCCGGTCGTCGTGTGGTATTCCGGACCCATCACGGTAATGACCGGGGACGCTTCGGTTTGGCCATAGGCCTGTGTCAGCTCGGCGTGCGGTATCACTTCCATGGCTTTCAGAATGACGGCCTCGGGCATCGGGGACGCACCGTAAATGAGGTGGCGCAAGCTGGATAGGTCATAGGAGTCGATGTCCGGTTGATTGACCACCATGTTGATCATCGTCGGAACCAGCAACGCCGTTGTAATGCCTTCGTTCTGCATGGTTTGAAGCACCCGCGTCGGCTCGAATGCCGGCAGGATGACGTTTCTGCAGCCCAGTGTCGCGGCCATCAGGCAAAAGAAACCGTCCGCCAGGTGGAACATCGGAGCCGAATGCAGGAAAACGTCATCTGCCGATACATCAAAATACGGCAGCGCCTGCAGCACGTTGTAGCTGTGATTACGATGGCTCAGCATCACGCCTTTCGATTTGCCGGTGGTCCCGCCGGTGTAAAACAAACCAGCCATGTCGTCCCCTGCCCGGCCCGAAGCTTTGACCGGAGCGGAAAATTTCACCAGGTCCTCGAACGCCAGGTAGCCATCCGGGGAGTCACCATCGCCCATGTATACAAAATGCTGCAAAGTTTCAAGGCGGTCTCGAATTTCCGCGATCGCCGCCACGTAGTTATCGTCCACGAAAACGGCTTTGCTGCCCGAATCGTTCAGCCAGTGAACGAATTCAGCCGGCGCCAGGCGGTTGTTGACCGGCACGTAAACTGCGCCCGCCCAGGACACGCCGAAATAGAATTCAAAATAACGGTCGCTGTTCAACGCCAGCACGGCCACCCGGTCGCCCTCTTCTATGCCCAGGCCCTGCAGGCCGGAGGCCAGGCGCGAGACCCGATCCTGTATTTCACGCCATGTGCGGCTGCGGCCTCCCAGCCGGGTCGCGACCCTGTCCCCATGGATTTGCGCGGTATGGCGGATAATTTGTGAAAGGGATGACATGTCGGGTGGTCCTCTGAGGAGCGAAAAAATTCTGCAAATAGCTACGGTGTGAGTTTGTCCGAAAATCTCTCGGCTGCATTGACATGCGCGACTGCAGAAATATCCTGCAGGCGGCCAGTCAGGTGAAGTGTTATTTATGTACTATGATTGATCAAATACCAGGGAATTCACCATGCAGATTCGGCGATTGATTCTTCTTGGCTTGGCAACTCTCCTTAGCGCAGGTTGTGGTGGTACTGACCGGACGGCCTCCGGAGACCCCGCGCCGGCCCTGACCAGCCAGGCGCCGCAGGCATTGCGGTTGCTGGTGGTGGGCGGCACTAGCGGTATCGGCCTTGAAACCGTCAAGTTGGCGCTGGACCGCGGCCATCAGGTAACCGCCATGGCGCGTCGCCCGGAGCGAATGACACTCACTCATCCAAACCTTGAAACCGTCAAAGGCGATGTCGCCGACAGCGCCTCGGTTGACACGGCTGTCAAGGACCATGATGCCGTGGTCTTTGCGATCGGCATCGGTCCAACGCGCGATCCCGTGACGGTTTTCTCCGAAGGTACGCGCAATGTCCTGAGTTCGATGTCAAAGCACAATGTATCCCGATTGGTCATGATCACTGGTATCGGCGCCGGCGACAGCCGCGGCCATGGCGGCTTGTTTTATGACCATTTATTACAACCCATGTTGCTGAAAACCATCTACCAGGATAAGGACCGTTCAGAGGCGTTGGTTAAGATCAGTAATGTCAGTTGGGTCATCGTGCGACCCGGATTTCTCAACGACGCTGCGAGTGAGGCGAGCTACCGCGTTATTCACGATATGGAGGGAATAAAGTCTGGTGACATTTCGCGTGCTGACGTGGCGCACTTTATTGTCTCAGCGCTGGAGGCAGGGTCATACAACGGTGCGACGGTACTGCTGACGAATTGAGTGAAACAAACTTTTGAAATTAGCTGGACTCGCCTTGATGGCCTTAGCTTCTGTTGCATTCATTCGATGTTCGTAGCGTACCCGATTCTTCAATTGAAGCTTCGTGATCGAGATAGGCCTGGATGAGGACCTCAAAATTTCGCATGACTGCAGCACATTCGGACGCGGGAATATGTTCGAAGACCTCGAGGCAGTATTCATCATTTCCCGCATGGATTTCCTGACAGGTAGAGACGCCATCTTCGGTCAACCGAACCCAGACCAGGCGCCTGTCACTGTCGTCTCTCAATCGAGCGACGAGCTTCTTTCTTACAAGGCCGTCCACGGTCCTGCTCAGCGTGCTGTAATCGGTTTTCAGATTCAAAGCCAATTGCCCCATGGTCAAATGACCATGCTCTTCGATGTCAAACAGCAGCAGGCATGGTGTAAGCGTGACGCCAAAGCAACAAGTGCTGAGTTGAACACCGGCA
>CAMYKC010000003.1 GCA_947258865.1 uncultured Lysobacterales bacterium | reverse complement strand
AGCCGAGTTTGCGGTGGCCCCCGAGGCCGAAACCTTCAAGTTGCGCGACGGGGTGGACAGATTACCGGGTGGCAGAGGCAGCTTGACAACAATACTGCCTGATTCGCCCCTCGGGACCTCCAGCCCCTCATCGTCCAAAACGCGAATGTCATATCCCGGCATGGCGGCGGTTGGCGAGCCGGCCTTTACGGGCAAGACTTCAATCCCGAGAGGATTTGCCGCCATTGCCCAACCACTTTCTGTTTGCCACCAATGATCTATAACAGGAACTTCAAGTTGTTTCTCAGCCCAATGCAAGGTAGCGGGATCGCAACGCTCTCCAGCCAGGAACAAAGTCTCCAGGCTGCTGATGTCGTGCTGGTGCAACAACTCGCCTTGCGGGTCTTCTCGCCGGATGGCCCGGAAAGCCGTCGGAGCCGTGAACAGGCATTTTACCTTGTGCTGCTCTATTACGCGCCAGAATGCACTCGCGTCGGGGGTTCCAACGGGCTTACCTTCGTAAAGAATCGTTGTACAGCCATGCAGCAGTGGCGCGTAGACAATATAGGAATGACCGACCACCCAGCCAATATCGGACGCTGCCCAGTAAATGTCCCCGGGCTGCACATTGTAGATATGATCCATGGTCCATTTAAGGGCAACGGCGTGCCCGGCGTTGGGACGAACGACGCCTTTCGGTTCACCTGTGGTGCCCGAGGTATATAGGATATAGAGCGGATCGGTAGCGGACACGTTTACACAATCGGCCGGATCGGCGCTCTCCATTGCCTTTTCCCACAAAACAGCCCGGGGATGGAGCTCATCCACAGGCAACTGTGGCCGCGAGACCAGCACCCGGGGCAAGCCCTCGGCGCCGGCAATGGACAATGCTTCCTCCAGCAGCGGCAGGTAGGGGATCACCCGTTTACCCTCGATGCCGCAACTTGCGCTGACGACCAGCTTCGGGTTTGCATCGGTCACGCGAGCAGCCAGTTCCCTGGCCGCAAAGCCACCAAAAACCACGGAGTGAATCGCGCCGATACGGGCGCAGGCGAGCATTGCAATCACTGCCTCGGGAATCATCGGCAAGTAAATAATGACGCGATCGCCATACTCGACACCGTATTGCCGCAACACGCCGGCGAAGCCAGCCACCTGCGTCAGCAGTTCACTGTAGGTAATCCTTTTTACCTGGTCCGTGACCGGGCTGTCATAAATGAGCGCCAGTTGCTCACCCCTGCCCGATTCGCAGTGCCGGTCGAGGGCGTTATAGCAGGTATTTATCTCACCTCCGCTAAACCACTCGTAGAACGGCGCACTCGAGTCATCCAGAACTTTTTCCCAGGTTTTTGACCAGCTGAGGCGCGAAGCAGCCTCGGCCCAGAACAGGTCCGGATGATCCAGCGATTTTCCATAGATTTCCTGGTAAGACATGGTGGCTTTGCCGTTTGAATGATGCACCTGAATACACTACGAGACTTTGTATTTATCCGGTTGATGATGATCAACAAATCATCAGATTACGGAGCCTTGCCATTCAGAAAAATTTCAGATGCGTTCCCAGTTCCAGAGGCCGCCCGGGCTCCATGTGCGCTGCAATGGCCAGCATCAGTTCCGCAGCGGCTAAAGCGTCAGTCATGGCATTGTGGGCTGAATAGCGCGGCAGGCCATAGGTGTTGCGTATTTTTCCAAGCTGTAAATCTCCGTGCTTCACAGGCACCTCCCGACGCTTCCGGAGCCGGTACTCGATGCGCAGGGTATCCAGGACGATAAATCCCGGAATCGTACCGGCCCATGCCTGGCAGGCTTCTTTCAGAAAACCGATATCAAGCCCGGCATGGTGGAACACCCAGACTCTGCCCCTCGCCGCGCTGAAAAGCGCCTCCAGACCGGCTTCGAGGTCAGCTCCCCCGGCCATTTCGTTATCGAGCAACTCATGCATCGGGGGGCTCGGGCCCACAGCCTGTCCGGAATTGATCTGCAGGTGGCGGTGCGAACCGATCCGAATTCGGCCGCTATCGATCAGTGTCCACCCAATGGCAATAATCCGGTCACTTTTCTTGTCCTGCCCGTTCAGTTCGAGATCAACCGAGATCAATGGCGTATTCGCGATGTGGCCGACCTGCAATGCGCCGCAAGCCGCCAGGTATTCCCCAAGCACCGGCTGTGGACAGGATTTTGCCAGCTTCCGGCAGCGTCTTCCGTGTTTCCACCGTTGCAACATTAATGCACCTGCCAGCGTCCATTACTGATGGCGATCAGTTGAACGGCCGGGATGATTCCGTGCTGGTAGGAGACAGGGAACCAGACTGTCAGACACCACTTCACCGGTCTCAAATTCGCCTTCCAATAATTTTTTCTGCTCTTTTCTTGACTCATATCCAGCCACTCCTGATCAAGCGTCTGCAATCGCCAAATATCTTGTCCATGATCACTTAATTTCGCTCTTTTTGGCTGTATAAACCAAGTGAATTTTGAAGCTCAAAGAATCGCTCCGTGCAGGCTGACCTTGAGCCTGCGGATGATACCAGCGTTGCTTCGGCATTTGCATGGCTTGCCTGTGCAGCAAACGAATGGGAGAGGCTAGCATGGCCCCGAAATCTTTCACAAAACTCATTTTCAGCCTGTTGTTCACCGCTGCTTTGTACTGCGGTGCAGGCAACGTTCTTGCAGACGAAAATCGCGTCGAGGCGCTGGAGACCCGGGTCGCTGAACTCGAAGCCCTGGTCCAGCAGCTGTTGTCAGCTCAACAGCAGGCACGGGCGCCCGGCTCCGTTGGCGCCGAGGTACGGGCTGAGCCCGTCGCAAAAGATAAAGGCGCCGAGCTGATGGCTCAACATCATTCCGGGGAAGAAAAAATAGACGGTAAACATAGCTTCAAACTCGGTGGTTACGTCAAAGCCGACCTGATTTACAGCGATTTCAGTGGTGGTTCGGTGCCCGGCAACAACGCGGGCCGTGATTTTTACATTCCCGGCACAGTTCCGATCGGAGAATCGGCTGAGAGCTACCTTGATTTGCACGCCAAGGAGTCCCGCATCAATCTTCAAACCAGGCATCTGCTGGATAACGGCGCGAACCTCGAAGCATTCCTGGAAGTAGATTTCCTGCTCAGCGGCCAGGGTGACGAGCGAGTCTCGAATTCCTCCAGCCCGCGCCTGCGCCAGGCTTTCCTTACGTACAACAACTGGCTGTTTGGCCAGACCTGGATGACCTTCCAAAACGTATCGGCCCTGCCAGAGAATCTTGACTTTGTAGGCCCCTCAGAGTCCACGATATTCGGGCGCCAGGCCATGATCCGATATAGCAACGGCCCGTGGCAGATCTCGCTTGAAAATCCCGAAACCACGATCACGCCTTTCGGCGGCGGCGATCGTATCATCGCGGATGACAACCGCGTGCCCGACATGGTCGCGCGTTACAACCTGAATCGCGATTGGGGAAATTTCACGGTAGCTGTCCTTGCCCGGGAATTGCGCTATGAAGATGCCGCGGCGGGAATTGACGACTCGACCGGCAGCTATGGGCTCAGCCTGTCAGGCAAGATCAGGTTCGGCGAGCGTGATGACTTCCGCTGGATGGCCAGCACCGGGAGAGGCCTGGGCCGCTACATAGGCCTCAACACGGCCAACGGTGCGGTACTCGATGGCGACGGACGCCTGCATGCCATCGATTCCACGGGAATTTTCGGTTCCTACCGGCATTTCTGGAATAAGAAATGGCGCAGTAACCTCACGCTGGGTTACTTGAGTGTGGATAACGACATTGAACTGACAGGAGAGGCTGAAACCAGCGAAGCGATGAGCCTGCATCTCAACCTGATGTATTCGCCACAACCCCGGCTGGACTTCGGCATCGAGTTTCTATATGCCAACCGCGAAGAGGAAAGCGGCGTTGACGGCGACCTGAATCGATTCCAGTTTTCCGCTAAGTACGCCTATTGACAGCTTCTCTCCGCAAGCAAGAGATTCGTGTTGAGCCAGGTGGCGCGAATGGGCTGGCGCGCATTTTTACACAAGGTCTTTCCTGGCCAGCCGGCCAACCAGCCAGGGAGCCCATCGTTTGAGATAATACGCAGTCCATGCTTCGGGAGTGACGGGGACGACAGCCCGGTTTCTCCGGATCGCCCCGATGATGGCTTGTGCTACACGACCAGGCGGATAGTTTCTTTTCTCATAGAGGGCGTCGATGGCTTTTCTCTTCTCCTCAACGTCATCTTCCGCCGATTCGAGTATACCGCTGTTGATGATGTTCGTGCGGATCATGCCGGGACAGATCGCGCTGACCCCAATGCCATGCTCAGCCAGTTCCGCCCGCAAGCATTCGCTGAACCCGATAACGCCGAACTTGGTCGCGCAATAGGCGCTTGCCCCTTTGATGCCGGTGTAGCCAAGCATCGAGGCGATATTTACAACGTGCCCCGGCGAACCGCTTGCAGCCATGTGGGGAACGAATGCGCGACAGCAGTGCACGACCCCCATCAGGTTGATCGAGATGATCCGCTCCCAACTCTCCGGGCTTGTATCCAGAAAATAGCCACCGACCGCTATCCCTGCGTTGTTCGCCAGGATGGCGGGGGTGCCGATCGATTGTTCGAGCTGCCGGGCGAGTTGGTTGACCTGAGCCGGATCAGAAACATCCAGTCCATGCGCCCGGGCGTCCAGTCCTCTACCCTTGATCAACTCAACGGTCTCGCGGGCTGTTTCCCCGTTCACATCAGTCACAACCACCCTGGCGCCTTCAGCCGCCAACGCCATTGCAGTTGCCCGGCCGATACCGCTGCCTGCACCGGTAACGACGGCAACTTTGCCTTTTAAATCCTTCATTCAACGATCCTCTGCGGTAAACTGGCTCGGCCATGATAGAAAAGAAAACAATCCACCAGGACAAGTTAAATCAAATCAACAGATGAATACATTATTGGAAAAAATCCAGCAGATTACAGGCCCAAACGGCGTATTGCGCGGCGCTGACGTCGCCGACCGCTCCGATAGCTGGCCACCGATGGGTGGATGCCAGGCTGGGGCCATTGTCCGGCCTTCAAGTACAGTCCAGGTTTCGGAAATCCTGAAACTATGCCACGCGGCGGGTCAGCCGGTGGTCACACACGGCGGATTGACCGGCCTGGTGGGCGGCGCCAAAACCGGGCCCGGAGATATCGCCCTCTCGCTTGAAAGAATGAACGCCATGGAGGCCGTCGATACCGTAAACCGGACCGTGACTGTCGAAGCCGGTGTACCGCTGCAAAAAGTCCACGAAGCGGCTGACGAAGCCGGGCTGCTGTTTCCCCTCGATTTCGGAGCCAGAGGCAGCGCAATGGTCGGTGGATCAATCGCCACCAATGCCGGGGGCAACAGCGTGATTCGCTATGGCATGATGCGCGAGCAATTGCTTGGGATCGAGGCAGTACTCGCCGATGGAACTGTCATTTCCTCTTTGAAAGGTGTTATCAAGAACAATACCGGCTACGACCTGAAGCAACTGTTCATCGGCTCCGAAGGCACGCTGGGCGTTATTACGCGCGCCGTACTGCGGCTTCGGCCGCAGCCCCGCAGCCAGAACACCGCTTTCGTGGCCATCGACGACTTCAACCAACTGGCAAAATTCCTGAAAGCCATGGACGCTGCGCTTGGAGGAACACTCAGCGCCTTCGAAGTAATGTGGAACGATTTCTACACACTGATCATCGGGGACGGCGAAAAGCATGGCAAGCCGCTCGGAACTGAGCACCCTTTTTATGTGCTGCTGGAATCGACCGGTGGCCACGAGGAAAGCGACGGGTTGCGATTCGAAGGCGCCCTGCAGGAGGCATTCGAAGCGGAGCTGATCGCCGATGCCGTGATCGCCCAGAGTAAGCAGCAGCGCAGTGACCTTTGGGCCGTCCGCGACGACATCGAAGCCATGGTGCAGGGGCTGTTTCCGCCGATCGCTTTCGACATCAGCTTGAGCATTCATCAAATGGATGACTATGTCCGGGAAGTGCGGACCCATATTCAGAAACGCTGGCCACTGGCCAAGATGGTGGTTTTCGGGCATCTCGGTGATGGCAACATTCACCTCGGTATCGGCATTGGCAGCATGGAAGCTGAAGACGTTCATGCCGTTGAACACATCGTATACGAAGCGCTCGGTCGCCGCGCCGGTGTGATTTCCGCCGAGCACGGCATTGGCCTTGAAAAACGCGCCTATCTCAGCCACTCGCGCAGCCCGGAAGAAATCGCACTGATGAGAACGATCAAGGCGGCGCTTGATCCGAAAAACATACTCAATCCCGGCAAGATCCTGGCTGAAACTGATCAGGAGCGGAAATGAACGGAGCAGAAAAACTTCTTGAGACCCTGGTCACTAATGGTGTCGAGGTTTGCTTTTCCAATCCCGGTACTTCCGAAATGCAACTGGTGTCCGCAATCGGCAACAACGAGGGAATGCGCGCCATACTCTGCCTGTTCGAAGGCGTCGTGTCCGGCGCCGCAGACGGCTACGCAAGGATGAGCGGCAAGCCCGCGCTGACCCTCCTGCATGTAGGTTCGGGATTTTCAAACAGTATGGCCAATCTTCACAATGCAAAGCGGGCGCATACAGCGGTAATCAATGTCGTCGGCGACCATGCCACCTATCACCTTGAGTACGATGCACCGCTGACCTCCGATGTTCCTGCCCACGCACTCATCTGTTCTGACTGGGTTAAAGTCTCCGAATCAGCCGATGACCTGGCTTACTCGGGCGCAGAGGCAGTACAGAATTCGCTGGAAGGTGCCGGACGGATTGCAACACTGATTGCCCCGGCAAATCACGCCTGGGAAGATGCGTCTCAGCCAGTCCAATCCCTGCCCTTACCCACCAGGCAAGCGGCAACAAAACCATCTATAGACGAAGCGGTGAAGGCCTTGTCCGATGGCAAGCCGACCGCGCTACTGCTCGGCGCTGCTGCGCTGCGCGAGGAAAGCCTGGCCGTGGCGGGGCGCATTGCAAAAGCGACCGGCGCCCGGGTCCTGTGCGAAACCTTCGCGGCCCGGCTGCAACGCGGCGCGGGCCGCTATGCGCCTGAACGGCTCCAGTACTTCTCCGAACAGGCCAGCGAACAACTGGCGGGCCTGGAACAACTCATCCTGGTCGGCGCCCAGGCGCCAGTATCGTTCTTTGCCTACCCCGGAAAAGAGAGCTGGCTTGTCCCTGAGGGCTGTGAGGTCCTTGAACTGGCTGACGTGCATCAGGACATTATCGCGGCCATGGAAGCGGTTGCCGGCCACCTGGACGCGACGGAAGAGGCGGAGGTCACCGCGGCGGCTCCGCCGTTTCCACCGCCGGCAGGTTTGCTGACACCGGTCGCGATCGGTCAAAGCCTGACGCTACTGATGCCCGAAGACGCCGTGGTATCGGATGAAGCCGCAACCTGTGGCCTGGGCATTTTCCCGGCCACCGAAAACGCCCGCAGGCACGACTGGCTGATGCTGACCGGCGGCGCCATTGGCCAGGGGCTACCGCTCAGCCTGGGCGCGGCGGTTGCCTGTCCGGACCGAAAGATAATCGCCCTGCAGGCGGACGGCAGCGCCATGTATACCGTTCAGGCCCTGTGGTCGATGGCCCGGGAGAACACGGACGTGACCGTGGTGATCATGAACAACCGGAGCTACGCCATCCTCAATATCGAACTGGCACGGGTGGGCGCCGGCCAACCCACGCCGAAAACGCTTTCGATGCTCGACCTCTCCCGGCCCGACATAGATTGGGTTGCCATTTCGGAAGGTATGGGCGTGCCGGCGACCCGGGCCGAGACGGCCGAGGAATTTCACGCGCAGTTTTCCGACGCCATGGCCTCGCGGGGTCCCAGGCTGATCGAAGCAATGGTCGTCCAGCAAATGCAATGAATTCCCGGATCAGTGCCGGCCGGCTATTTGGTTTTCAGCCCACCCCTGGCAAATTTACAGATAAACGGCCACGCAGCGGCCCCCTACATTTCGATCAGATCCCGGCTAATCTCAGAGACCCGGGTCACACCCATCAACGCCATCGCGATCGCTGTATCCTGGCGGAACACCTCCAGCAGATCTACCAGACCCCGTTCGCCACGTGCGGCCATGGCCCAGACCCAGGGGCGGCCGATCATCACGCTTCGCGCACCCATCGCTACAGCCTTCACGACATCGGTTCCACTTCGAACTCCGCCATCCATGTGGACTTCAACCCGTTCGCCAACAGCGGCCACGACCTCGGGCAGCTTGGAAATGCTTGATGCAACACCTTCGAGTTGCCGTCCACCATGATTGGATACGATGACCCCGTCGGCGCCAACATCAGCGGCCGCGCTGGCGTCATCTGCTGACATTACGCCTTTTATCAGGATTTGCCCTTTCCATAAAGTGCGCAGCCAGGCAATGTCTTTCCAGGTAACGGTAGGGTCAAACTGTGTGTCGATGTAAGCTTTGAATGCATCCAGGTCCCTGGAGTCTTCCACCACTTCCCGCAGATTGCCGAAATCATGCGGCTTTCCCTTGATACCCACATCGATGATCCAGCGCGGACGCGTGGCTATTTGCCATGCTTTCGCCAGGCTTCCGGCCAGGCCGCCACCCATCATGCCGTTGCGGGTATCCCGGTGTCTCATACCCACCACCGCCAGGTCAACGGTGAAGACCAGGGTCTCGCATCCTGCCGCCTGGGCGCGCTCGAGCAGTGCCTTGACCAGCCCCCTGTCGCGCAGCATGTAAAGCTGGAACCAGACCGGTTGCCTGACAGCAGCCTGTACTTCTTCGACGGGACAAATACCCACCGTGGAAGTCGTAAAGGGAATGCCGGCAGCTTCCGCCGCGCGGGCGCCCTGCACTTCACCCCGCCTGCCCATCATGCCGGCCAGTCCCACCGGTGCAAGCGCAAGCGGCATGCTGACAGCCTGTCCGTGCAATTTGGTGCTGGTGTCAATATCACCGACATCGCACATGACCCGCTGTTTCAGGCTGAAGCGGAGAAAATCTTTCTCGTTGGCGGCCATCGAGATTTCCTCGCCGGCGCCGCCGTCTATGTAGTCGAACAGAAACCGCGGCAATCGCTTTTCCGCCAGGCGGCGGTAATCGAGGGCAGTGGCCGGTGTAACGTTGTAAGTACCCATCCCTGACGCTCCAATTCAGACCTGAATCAACCGCGCGCCGAAAGCCTGTTGACATCAAGCCTCCCAAGCGCGGAAATTGATCCCCATATAATTCGAATTACCGCAAAGAATCAAGATGCAAAAACTTTCGACTCTCGATTCCGGCTTTCTGCTGACCGAATCGCATCATAGCCCTAAGCATGTGGGCGGCTTGCAGGTTTTACGCCTTCCAAAAGGAAAAGGCTCTGCCTGGCTGAGAGATCTGTTGAACGAAATCAAGCAGGCACCCCCCGGTTTCCCTTTCAATCAGAGGCTCAGGGACAGCAGTCTGTTGCAACCGGTTCTCATAGAGGACGAGCGTTTTGATATCGATTACCACGTCAGGCATACCGTGCTGCCGCGTCCCGGTAACAACGAACAACTCGCGGAAATGGTTTCACGACTGCATGCGAATCTGCTGGACAGGGAGAGGCCACTCTGGGAGTTCCACCTGATTGAAGGTCTTTCGGGGCGGCGCTTCGCCTTTTATACCAAAATACATCATGCCATTTGCGATGGCATGACCTTTGCGCAGTGGTTTACCGAGTCGGGATCGACTTCGGCTGCAGACAAGGATTCCCACGCCATATGGCAACGAGACGAAGAGCCTGACAAGGAGGGTGACGACAGCAGTTTCGCCCAGTTGATCACCGATGGGGTCAAGGTGCTGGGCGGCAGCATGAAGACCGCTCTTGACTTGTCGGCATTGAGCGCCAGGCTGATACAAAAAAGCATTTTTGAAAGAAACCGAAATGCCGTCCTTCCATTATCCGCACCCAAGACCCGCCTGAATGTTCCGACCGGTGCCGCCCGCAACTTCAGCATCAGCGATTTCCCGCTGTGGGAATTCAAGGAGATCGCACATTCGCAGGGTGCCACCGTCAACGACCTGGTCATGACCTTGTGCGACCTGGCCGTCAACCGCTACCTGAAAGAAAAAGGCGAAGAGCCCGGGGAAGCACTGGTGGCCTATATGCCGGTTAATCTCCGGAAAGATCGAGACGAGAAAGGCAACCTGATTTCCCTGCTGCAGGTGAAGTTGGCCTCGGACCATAACCATCCTCTGATCGCACTGGAGCAGATCAGGGAGTCCTCCAAATCCACACGCGAGATTTACGGCAGTACTTCACGGCCCGCCATCCAGCTTTATTCCCTGGCCGTAGCGCTCCTCCCGTTGGGGGAGGAAATCCTGAACCTCAACCAGATTTTACCCCCGGCCATTAACCTGGTCATCTCCAATGTGCCCGGCCCCCAGGAAAAAATGTATTTCAGGGGCGCAGAAGTAGTGGAAGTTTACCCGGTCAACACGCTGCCACCTGCCGTAGGTCTGAGCATGACTGTCTGCAGTTACGCAGGAACTCTCTATTTCGGCCTGATCGCCGGACGTTCCGCGTTTCCCGACTTGCAGAAGCTCAGTACTTACCTCGACGAACTGTTTGTGGAATTCAGGGAATTGAGCGGGATGGAGGCAGCTGGCTGATTTCTTCGAGCTGGAACTCCTGTATTTTCTCGGCGCGAGGGCCGTAAAGAAAGGGATGTGCATCGTCCGGCCAGTTACCCATGAACGGCGCCACCAGCACGCCGGGAAGATCGTGCCAGGTAACCACTGAAAAATCGAAAGCCTGCGGTGATGCAGTTCGCAATTCAATGCTGACCTCGCGCCCGGGTGGGTACACCACACGCAAGGAGTAAACTGAACGTTTGTGCTTGGTTGTGATAGAGGTATCCAGCGCGAGTTCGCCATTGACGAAGGCCTTTCGCAGGCCACTGTCCAAAGGCAGCGTGAGCCATAGCACGCGGCAACGCTCTGGCAGTTTCACCAGCAATTGACGGCGCCAGCCATCCACCTCCGCCGGCGTCCCTTGCTGGGAGATCGAGACGCCCGGCAGGTCGAGAGCCGCCACTTCCCGGACCGGCCGTTCCACCGTGGACAAACGGCCCGAGTTTAATTCTGTCATTTTGAAATCGTGCCCCCGGGCGTATTTTTTATCATGCCTGCGGTAGATACTCTCCAGCACGAGATAGCCGCTTGCATCACCCTCGACCTCGCTGTACATCAGGGTCATATCGCGCGGGCGGTCAGCAGTGAAACCGGGAAGGAACAGGTGAATAAAACTAGCTGTCAAAACCGCAACCAGTAACCACCTGGCCGGCTGCCAGCTCAGTTCCAGTTTGCTGACATATGCAAGCAGCATCGGCATAAGGGCCAGTGTCATCATCCATAAAGTGATGACCTTAAAATGGCTTTTATCGAAATTCATCACCACGTCCAGCATGAAGAAGTGATAGAAGGAAATAAAAGCCGCACCAGCGAATCCCAGCACCGATGCCATCAATAATGGCGCCGGCGATTTCTTACGGAAAATGTCGATCACCGAGCCAATCGCGAACATGGCCAGCGGCAGCAGCGCAATATGTGACGCAGCTGGAAGCTTGCTGGCGAGCACGAGTGCCAAAATAACAATCAAGGACCAGGCCATGATCATCCATGCACAGGCGGAAACACGGCCGCTGAAAATCTTGAGAGTCGAGTAAACAACCAGGGCAAGCATCAGTATCAATCCGCAACGCCCTACCCAGGGATATGGATGTTCCAGAGGATGCAAATCCGGCCACCGGCCCAGAGGCCAGGACAGCAGGTATCCCCCGACCCCGATCGCGCCCAGAAGCAGCGGGATGGCCAGCAATCCCCAGCGTAATTGCCGGTAGCGGAATTCCTTCCGAAAGGCCAGGCCAATAGCGAGCATGACCCATACGCCGAGAAAAATCGCCAGGCCGCCGGTGATGCTGACCGGGTAATGCACGAGCTGCGAGGCAAACAGGTCGATGTAGCCGGCGTCTTCACGCGATGTGAGGATCGCCAGATCGCGATCACCCAGCGCCTTCAGCATGCCCCAGGCATTATCGCCGTGATGTTGCAGGCTGCCCAGGTCGAGGTGATCTGGGTTGTCGATCAGTGAATGATAAACCGGGACCCCCTGCGCGAAAGCGAAATTGACCCCCATCACGCCTTTTCGCCTGTACACCGTATAGTCGGTGTCATTCGGCATTCGCTTGTAAATCTCGTAAACCAGCGAATTTGCAACGGGCCGCTCCACGTTCTTGGATAACGCCCTGATGATGCTGCGATTGCCCTCGCCCGTTTCGAACATTGCACTGGGCCCTGCTACACCGCGCGCCTCGAGGTTAATGACTGCTCTGACTTTGTCAAAAAGTGGATGGTGCTCGGCGAACGCATCCGCGCCGATAAGTCCATTTTCCTCCGAGTCGGAAATCAGGAATATCACGTCGTTTTCAAACGGCGGAAAGTCTGCCGCCATGCGGGCTATTTCAAGGATGGCCGCGGTACCGGCTCCGTCGTCAGCAGCGCCGGGGCCGGCCCAACTGCTGTCATAATGCGCGGTGAGCAATACGGCATGTTTTCCCGCCGAACCGGGCTTAACCGCAATGATATTCTCGACGGGACTGCAGCTGCCAAACAGCGGATTGCAGTGAAAGCGTGCCTGGATTTCAGGCTCAAGGCCTGCAGACTCCAGATGAGAAATCACGCGATTGCGCACCACGCTACTATATGGCGACCCGGAAACATGAGGCAGGTTTTCCTGCAGTAAATCACGCAGGATTGCTTCTGCCCGGATCGCGGAAAAAATCACGTCGGGTGCATCTGCACCCACCGGAGCCGGCGTGGAATACGAACGCAACACGCCCAGCAGCACGAGCAGGCAAATCGCCAGCAGGGAGATTGGGTGTCGCAATCGGAGCATCATCGGAGTTTACGATGCCTGATTGCGGTTTGCAGCAGTTTATTGGTTGAATCTGCCGCCGGCCGGCTTATGAGAACCCATTTCCTTTTCCATCATCTCGCGCATCCTGAATTTTTGCACTTTGCCGGTCACTGTCATCGGGAATTCCCCGACCAGGCGTATATAACGCGGTACTTTGAAATAGGCGATCCGGTCCTTGCAGAACGCCCGGATCTCCTCCTCAGAAAGAGTCTCACCCTCTCTCAGAATGACCCAGACGCAGACCTCTTCCCCGTACTTATCATCGGGCACTCCAATGACTTTGGCGTCCTGGATTTTGGGATGTGTAAACAGGAATTCTTCGATTTCCCGCGGATAGATATTTTCTCCGCCACGAATGATCATGTCTTTCAGGCGGCCTACGACGCTGACATAACCCTGCTCATCCATAACGCCGAGATCGCCGGAATGCAACCAGCCCTCCCCGTCCACTGTCTCGGCGGTACGTTCCGGATCGTCCCAATAGCCCTTCATCACCGCGTATCCCCGCGTGCAGATGTCCCCCGGTTCACCAACGGGGACCACCTGGCCTTCACCGTCGACTATTTTCACTTCGAGGTGGGGCCCGGGCCTGCCGACCGTTTCAACCCTCTTCTCGATCGGGTCGTCGGCGAGCGTCATGTGATTGACCGGGCTGCATTCGGTTTGCCCGTATGCAATCAACACCTCTGACATGTTCATTTTCGAAATGACTTTCTTCATCACCTCCACCGGGCACGGTGCGCCGGCCATGATCCCGGTGCGCAGTGAGGACAGATCGTAGCGTTCAAATTCGGGGTATTCGAGTTCCGCGATGAACATCGTGGGCACCCCGTGCAGCGCCGTGCAACGCTCTGCCTGCACAGTTTCCAGAACCGTGCCCGGCTCGAACGCCTCTGCAGGAAAAACGGCAGTGGCGCCGCGCGTCACGCAGGCCAGCTTGCCCAGCACCATGCCGAAGCAGTGATAGAGCGGAACCGGAATGCACAAGCGGTCCCTTTCGGTGAACTTCATCCCGGCGGCTACCTGGTTGGCATTATTCAGAATGTTATGGTGAGTGAGCGCCGCGCCCTTCGGATTGCCCGTAGTGCCGCTGGTGAACTGGATGTTGATCACCTCATGCGCCGACAGCCCAGGCTGGATTTCCCTCGTGCGGGCGAGTTCCGTGTCTCCTCCCATACTGCATACTTCACCGAAATTGAACATGCCCCGCGTGTGTTCCTCACCCATCCTGATGACGATTTTCAGCGCCGGCAGCGTTTCAGAATCGAGCCTGCCCGGCTCACAGCGATCCAGTTCCGGAGCAAGCCGCTGAAGCATTTCCAGGTAATGACTGCTTTTGAAACTTTCTGCCGCCACGATGGCTTTGCATCCCGACTTGTTCAGGGCGTATTCCAGTTCGAACACACGGTACGCCGGATTGATGCAGACCAGAATCGCACCGATTTTCGCTGTCGCAAACTGAGTCAGCACCCACTCGGAACAATTCGGTGCCCAGATACCGACCCGATCGCCGGGTTCGATACCCAGCGCAAGCAATCCGGCAGCCAGTTTTTCGACCTCTAAGCTATATTCGACGTAGGTCCAGCGAATGTTTTGGTGACGCACGACCAGGGCATCGTGGTCGGGAAAGCTGGAGACCACCTGGTCGAATCGATCGCCGATGGTCTGGTTCAGCAAGGAGGGCGCATCAGCGCCTTTGAAGTAACTGTTTTTCATTGTGCATATTATCCTGCACCTGGACTCGCCCACAGCGACTGCTGTGCGATAGTATTGATCTTTGTCACTCTGAAGCGGAAATGAGGGAACAACAGGAACAACAACACTGCTGTCATGCGGATGACGACGGTGTCGCCGAAAAACATCGGGATTCCGTGGATCTGGCGGGTAAGTACATCTGCCCGATGTGCCCCAGCGTGATCGAGGACGAACCGGGCGCTTGCCCCCACTGTGGAATGGCGCTGGAACGGGTCATTTCTCCAGGAGATCCAACCGGCCAGGACCTCGAAATCGACCCCGAGTACCTCGATATGCGCAGGCGATTGCTGGTCTCCCTGGTCTTCGCCATTCCGCTGTTGATCGTCGCGATGGGCGATATGCTGCCGGGCCAGCCAATCTCACGCTGGATCGGCGAAGACGTCCGTCCCCTGATCGAGTTGCTGCTGGCCGCCCCCATCTGCCTGTGGGCCGGCTGGCCATTTTACCAGCGGGCCTGGACATCGATCAGGAACCGCCATCTGAACATGTTTACGCTGATTGGCCTTGGCGTGGGCGTTGCATTCGTATACAGCCTGATAGCCGCCCTGTTTCCTTCAATGTTTCCCGAACAATTCCGCACTGACAGCGGCCAGGTCGCCGTTTATTTCGAGGCGGCCGGCGTAATCGTGACCCTCATCCTGTTTGGGCAGGTCATTGAACTGCGCGCCCGCAGCAAAACCGGGCAGGCGATCCGGTCGCTTATGAGCCTGGCCGCCACTCATGCAAGGAAGGTCACAGACTGCGGCCATGAGAGGGACATTCCCCTGGGGGAGGTTCGCGAAGGCGATAATCTGAGGGTCAGGCCCGGCGAGAAAATCCCCGTTGATGGCATTGTCCTCGAAGGACGCAGCGCGGTGGATGAATCCATGATCTCCGGGGAACCAGTCCCGATTGCAAAAAACCCCGGCGACCACGTCATTGGAGCCACCATGAATGGCAAGGGCTCTCTGCTGATGCGCGCGGAGAAGGTTGGCGCAAATACGTTGCTCTCACGCATTGTCCAGATGGTCGGCGAAGCACAGCGAAGCCGCGCCCCGATCCAGAAACTGGCTGACAAGGTATCGGCATGGTTCGTACCCACCGTTATCCTCGCCGCCATTGTAACTTTCATCGTATGGGGTGTTTTCGGCCCACAACCTGCGATGGCTTACGCACTTATCAATGCAGTCGCTGTACTGATCATCGCCTGCCCCTGTGCTCTCGGGCTGGCCACGCCGATGTCGATCGTTGCCGCCACCGGCAAAGGCGCTGAGAACGGCATCCTGTTCCGGAATGCCGAGGCGATCGAGCAGCTTCACAAGGTCGATGTCATTCTGCTCGACAAGACCGGCACGCTGACCGCTGGCAAGCCCGTGTTGACGGACATCTTGACGTCATCCGGACAGGATCCTGACGAGGTACTGGCAATGGCCGCAGCGCTGGAGCGCCTTAGTGAACATCCTCTGGGAGAGGCCATTGTGCAGTCCGCGGAACTCCGGCGTGTCAATCGTTTCAAAGCGGAAGAGTTCGAATCCGTTACCGGTCAGGGGGTGCGCGGCGTGGTCAATGGGCGTGTCATTGCCCTGGGCAGCCCGGCGTTGATGGACGCACTTGGAGTGGATACGACCCCGCTAGGCACCCAGGCGGAAACGCTCAGAAGCCAGGGCGCGACCGTCATGTGGTTGGCCCTGGACGGCCAACTGGCCGCTTACATCAGCGTTTCCGATCCCATCAAAGACAGCTCACCCGCCGCAATCGCTGCATTACACCGCGAGAGCCTGAAAATTGTGATGGTGACCGGCGACAACCGCGCCACCGCGGAGGCGGTAGCCAGACAGCTCGGAATCGATGAAGTTGTCCCGGACGTGCTCCCTGAACAGAAGCTGGACGTCGTACGAAAATACCAGCAGCAAGGCAGCCTCGTTGCCATGGCAGGCGACGGCATTAACGACTCGCCCGCCCTGGCGGCGGCCGATGTCGGTATTGCTATGGGCACCGGCACCGACATAGCGATGGAAAGCGCCGGGGTAACATTGGTCCGGGGTGATTTGCGTGACATCGTGAAGGCCAGAAGGCTTAGCCACTTGACGATGAGGAACATCAGTCAGAACCTGTTCTTTGCCTTCTTCTACAACGGGATTGGCGTGCCGATAGCCGCGGGTGTCCTCTACCCATTCATCGGCTTGCTGCTCAGCCCTATGATTGCAGCGGCTGCGATGAGTTTCAGTTCAGTTTCCGTGATTTCAAATTCACTCAGGCTGCGCCGGGTTAATTTCTGACTCACCCCCAATAACCGCAAACTGCCGGACTCCGGCCCCGGATATCGTTACAACGTCTGATTTCATCCAGTAAGTCATGTTTACCAATCATTATGTAAATAACAAAGGCTGCGCGGTTATTCGAATTGTCCATTGAAGATATTTTTCATGATGAAGTAAATTCTTGACGGATACAAAGGAGTCTCGCCTCACTCATTTGGCCAACTTCGATCTTCGCCACAGCAGGAATATGGCCGGGATCACGATCAGGGCCAGCAGGGTTGCGCTGACCATGCCGCCGACCATGGGCGCGGCGATCCGTCGCATCACTTCGGAGCCGGTGCCGCCGCCAAACATGATGGGCAGCAGTCCGGCGATAATGGCGGCGACCGTCATCATAATGGGCCGGACACGGCGCAGGGCGCCGTTGCTTACCGAGCGCTGGAGATCGTCCTCGTTAAAAACACGCCCTTCCCTCTGCACCCGCTCATGTTGCCGGACCCAGGCTTGTTTCAAATAGACCAGCATGACAACCCCGATTTCCACGGCTACCCCGGCCAGCGCGATGAAACCGACGCCAACCGCAACGGAGAGGTTGTAATCGAGCAGATAAAGCAGCCAGATTCCTCCGACCAATGCCATTGGCAGGGTTCCCAGGATGATCAACACCTCCGCCATGTTTCGAAAATTGAGAAACAACAACAAGATGATCACGACAAGGGTCACGGGCACAACCAACTGCAAGCGTTCCCTGGCCCGTTCCATGTACTCATACTGGCCTGACCAGCCGATCGAGTATCCGGGCGGCAGTTCAAGCTGATCGTCGATTGCCTGACGGGCTTCCCGTACATAAGTCCCGACATCCCTGTCTTCGATGTCAATGAAAACCCATCCATTGAGCCGGGCATTCTCGCTCTTGATCATCGGCGGCCCATCCTCAACACGTATATCGGCCACCGCCTGCAGGGGAATCCGATGCCCGGCTGGTGTCACCACAGGTAGTTCACGCAACTTCTCAACAGAATCACGAATCTCCCGCGGATAGCGCAAGTTGACGGGGTAGCGTTCCAGGCCTTCCACCGTTTCAGCGACATTCATTCCGCCGATTGCTGTACGCACGACGTCCTGCACATCATCTATGTTCAAACCATAGCGTGATGCCGCCTCGCGCCGGATATCCACCGTCACGTACCGTCCGCCGGCAACCCGTTCGGAGAATACCGACGCGGTGCCCGGAACGTCATTGATGACGCCTTCGATCCGGGTTCCTATTTCCTGGATAACGGCGAGGTCCGGCCCTGCAATCTTGATACCAACCGGCGTCTTGATTCGGTAGCAAGCATATCGATGCGTGTCTTGATCGGCCAGACCCAGGCGTTCGTGAGGCCGGGAAAATTCACTCGTTTGTCCAGTTCCGTCCGAATGTCGTCCATTGTGATTCCCGGGCGCCACTCGGACTCCGGTTTCAGTTGAATTACGGTTTCGATCATCGTCAGGGGAGCCGGATCGGTTGCAGTGTCGGCCCGCCCGATTTTCCCGAAAACCGTTTTGACCTCTGGCACAGTCCGGATCAACTTATTAGTCTGTTGAAGCAGTTCCTGTGCCTTGCCTATTGAAATACCCGGGAAGGTCGTCGGCATGTACATAAGGTCGCCTTCGTTCAGATCCGGCATGAACTCGGAGCCCAGGTGCCGGATTGGCCAGAATCCGACCAGCACGATGAGCAGCGCAAGCACCAAAACTGTCCGCGGAAATCGTGTAACCGCGCGGATAACCGGCCGGTAAAGCCAGACCATGAAGCGATTTAGCGGATTTCGGTGCTCAGGCGTGATCCGGCCCCGAATGAAATAGCCCATCAGAACCGGCACCAGGGTAATCGACAGGAAAGCTGCTGCAGCCATCGCGTAGGTCTTGGTAAAAGCAAGGGGTGCAAACATCTTTCCTTCCTGCGCCTGCAGGGAAAATACGGGCAGAAAACTCAGGGTTATGATCAACAGGGAAAAAAACAGGGGCGGGCCCACTTCCACGACGGCATTCTTGACCTCACCCCAGTGGTTGGTGGGATCGTAAGTTTCGTCCTCCATCCGTTTATGCAGTGTTTCGATCATCACGATCGCTGCATCGACCATCGCGCCGATGGCAATCGCGATCCCGCCCAGGGACATGATGTTGGCGTTCAGGCCCTGCAACCTCATGATCACGAATGCGGCCAAAATGCCCAGTGGCAGACTCAGAACGAGGACCAGCGAAGACCGGAAATGGAACAGGAATACCAGGCAGACGAGGACGACGACGATCACTTCCTCCAACAATTTTTCCTGCAGGGTATTTACAGCCCTTTCGATCAGGGTGGAACGGTCATAGGTTTCGATGATCTCCACACCTGCGGGCAGGCTCGCCTGCAGTTCAGCCAGACGTTGCTTGACGCCCTGTATCGTGCTCCGCGCGTTTTCTCCATAACGCATCACCACGATGCCGCCCACAACTTCCCCTTCCCCGTCCAGGTCCGCGATGCCACGCCTCATTTGTGGTCCCAGGCGGATATCCGCCACGTCGACAAGGCGAATGGGAGTGCCGTTTTGATTCATTCCCAATGGAATGACGCGAAGGTCCGCTACGGATTGCAGATACCCGGTGGCGCGTATCATGTATTCGGCTTCGGCCATCTCGATTACCGAGCCGCCCACTTCCCGATTGCCACGCTGTATGGCATCACGCACTTTTGCCAACGTCAAACCGTATGCTCGCAAGGCATCCGGATCCAACACCACCTGGTACTGCCGGACCATGCCGCCCACCGTGGCGACCTCAGCTACTCCTTCAACGGTTTGCAATTCGTATTTCAGAAACCAATCCTGGATAGAACGAAGCTGTGACAAGTCGTGCCCGCCACTGCGATCGATCAGCGCGTACTCATAAATCCAGCCAACCCCCGTGGCATCCGGACCCAGGGCCGGCCGCGCGGTTGAAGGCAATTGACCGGTGACCTGGTTGAGGTACTCCAGTACGCGCGACCGTGCCCAGTAAATATCCGTGCCGTCCTCGAAAATCACATAAACATAGGAATCTCCAAAGAAGGAATAACCGCGTACGGTTTTAGCGCCCGGCACAGAGAGCATCGCCGTAGTCAGAGGGTAAGTCACCTGATCTTCCACGACTTTCGGTGCCTGGCCCGGAAATGGCGTCTTGATAATCACCTGCACATCGGACAAGTCCGGTATGGCGTCCACCGGTGTTGCCCGCCAGGCGTAGATGCCTGATACCGCCAATATGGCGGCCAGCAACAGCACCAAAACGCGGTTATCTACCGACCAGCGAATGACCGATTCAATCATGGTCCATCTCCATGTTTGCTGATTCCACTTTGTCCTGGTCTGAATCCACCAGGTGAATCATGTCCACGAGATAAATGCCATTTGCATCCGGCCGGATGGAAAAGTGCACGCTTTGACCTACCTTGACACGGCTCAACTCCACGTCCGGCGTCACCTCAAACTGCATCGTCATGCCCGGCCAGCCCAGGGCGTCGATAGGCCCGTGCCTGATGATCAGCGAGCCTGCGTCCGCATCAACTTCCTTGACCCGGCCAGAACCGAAAATCGCCGTGGGGCCCGGGTCATGCCCGGCGTCAACGACTGGCTCGAGCCGCCGCAGGCTGCCCGCAAGGCTGGCTTCAGAATCAATCATGAATTGTGCCGAGGTAACCACCCGCTCCCCCGGTGTAAGCCCGGCAATGATTTGTACCCATTCCCCGCTCTCGATGCCCGTCATAACCTCCTGGGCCCGATAACGGCCGTCACCAAGCGCCACGATGACCCGGTCATTGCCCTCGGCCCGAATCAGGGCGTCCCTGGGCATGGAGAGCGCGTCCTGGTGAGACTTTCCAAAAATGGTGACGTCCGAATACATATTCGGTTTAAGCCTCTCGCCAGGATTTTCGAAGCGCAGACGAACCCGCAGCGTTCGGGTTTCAGGATCCAGCACCGGATAGACATAGTCCACCTGCCCACTGAAGACTTCGCCTGGCATATAGTCCAAACGCGCCTCGGCTGACTGCCCTTCGGCAACCCAGTCCGCCTGGGCCTCGAAAATTTCAGCCAGCATCCATACAGTAGAAAGATCAGCAAGGTTGATCACTTCGGTTTCCGGCTTGAGAAACATCCCCTCACGCGCGTTCAACGCCGTGACGATGCCACTGCGCGGGGCCAGCACTCTGATCGTTTGCGAGGCCTGTCCCCGTTTATCCAGCGCGGCTATTCCCGACGCATCCATGCCGAGGGCCAGCAACTTCTCCCTCGCCGCATCGACCATACGTTGTTCACCCCTGCGCCTGGCCTGCAGGTATTCTTTCTGTGCGTTGACGAGTTGCGGTGAATAGAATTCGAATAGAAGCTGCCCTTTCGAAACGCGTTCACCCACAGCGTCCACGAGCAGGGTTTCCACCCAACCCTCTGTGCGCATGTGAATCCGGCTGAGGCGGTTTTCATCGAAACCGACGTAGCCTGTTGCCCGGACCCGCCGCCAAAGCGGTCGGACGGAGACCTCCCCCGAGCGCACACCCAGATTATGTTCCACTGCGGCACTGATCCTGACGGAATCGTTCTCGATATCCCCCGAAATTTCGTCGGCGTAAACGGGCACCAGGTCCATCCCCATCGGAGATTTTCCCGGGGCATCGCGCCGGTAGTTCGGATCCATTGGTGCAACCCAGTAGAGGATTTCCGGTTCATTCTCCACGGCATTTGTTTGTTCATTTTCAGTCGAAACGGGCTGTTTGAGCTGGCTGCCCGCTATCACGCCAAGAATCAATGCAGCCAGTACGGCCAGGATCCATTTGATGGACTTACTGTTCATGCCAGGTCTCCCTGCAGGTAAAGAAGGCGTGCCTGCGTCTTGAGCAGCTCGGATTGCAACCGTGCGTGCTCGAGCTGCAATTCGTATTGAGTGATTCGCGCACGCATCAATGCGGTCAGGTCTCCGACCGAAGACTGGTAAGCCTCGAAAGAGGCATCCGCGCTGAATGCAGCCTGGGGCAAAAGAGTCTTCTCATACAGCTCCAGCCGTTCCGTTTGCCGCTGCAGGTTTGCGAGTTGCAAATCCAGTTCATTTTTCATGCGACGTAAGAGGTCGTCCCGGCTGAACATCGCTGCGGAGGATTCTGCGATTTTTGCAGCGGTCACCCGATCCTGGCGGTTATTGGTGAACAGCGGTACATCCATGGTCAGCATCAGGGACAATAAGTCAGCGCGGGAACTGCCGTCCGGGTTGTAGCCGTTGCGCCCGCCGTAAGTTACATCGAGAGCGAACTGCGGCTTGTATTTCTGCCGCGCCAGTTCAACACCTTTGTCGGCAGCAAGAATCTGTTGCTGCAGCGCAAGGATGCGTGGATGTTTTACCAGACGATCCCTGATGGCGTCGACAGACATCAATTTGCCCATCCTCGGCCAGTCGCGCTGCATACCAAGGTAGGCTGAATCTGAGATGTACACTGCGAGCATGGCCCGGGCTTTCTCTTCTTCCTGAGCGATCCGGGCAGCACGTTCTTCGATTCTTCCCAGTTCTACGGCCGCCCTCAACACATCCTGTTGCTGAGCGCGTCCACTCGCATAATAGTCTTGCGTAATTTCCGCCAGGTCCGAAAACACATTCCGGGCAGCCGAAGTCAGATTCGCCAGCTTCATCTGCAGAATGACGTCCAGGTAGAATTCGCGTACGGTCCGGGTAATCTGCATCTGGCGGTCATGCGCAAGCTGGTCCATGCTCCGGGAACGTTCAATAATCTGCTCTGATTGCAAGGCGCGGCTGCGCCCCCTGGGGAAGCGCTGAACCACGCCGACCTGCAGTTGAGTCATGGCTTCCTGGCTCAGGTCGAAGGAATCCACCGGCAAGGCCATCATGCCGAGTTTGAGAAGCGGGTCGGGTAACTGACCCGCCGCAACGGCCATCTCTTGCAACGCCTGGCTTTCCGCCTGTACTGCCTGGACGGAAGGGTCGTGACTGAGCGCCAGGCGTTCCGCCTCTTCGAGTGTCAGGCCGTCTGCATATCCATCGATACCGATTAACAATCCGGCCAGGATGGCGCATGCGGGTTTAACGGCTTTCCAATAACCGCGGGGTATGCCGATTCGCATTGGCAACATGTTGATCTCCACATCATTCCAGCGCTAAAAAGCGCAAACAGATAAATCCGGTTTTAGCGACAACGCCCGGCGAAACTTTACCGGGGTCTCAGAACTGCTGGACGATCAGGAGATTGGTGGACGGAAAGGTGGACTCGAGTGGCTGGGAGCCAGGCCATCCTCGACCAGGCCGCTTTGATATGTCCGGTTCCAATGAAGGAATTTTCCGCTCATGGCGATGATGGCGGCTGCGCCGGCCGTGCAGTGGTTGCAATCGATTGAATTATTGCAATCCCGCTCCCTGTCGGAATCGCCCGTGTCACAGCAATCATGCTCAGAGTCATTCTGAATATCATGCTGCATACCGGCGTGCTGGGCGGCTTCCTGGTTATGATCCATGTCGCAAAGACCTGCCTGCGCCGTCGGTACAGCGGTCAATAATGCAAGGATCAATGCCAAGTATTTCATGTAAGTATTGTAAACGCTTATTGTTTTTAGTCCAAATCCAATGTCATTGGTTCAACAGGTACATCGATAAGCCGGGCCAGAAGGCAATGATGGCGACCGAAATCAACAGGAAGAAGAAAAAGGGTAACGTGGATAAATAGAGCTCGACAATCGGCCGCTCGAAGCGGTAGCTGGCGATAAACAGGTTCAGCCCCACCGGTGGTGTGATGTACCCGAGCTGCATGGTCGCCAGGAATACGATGCCCAGGTGCACGGGATGCACGCCAAATTGCAGTGCCACCGGCAAGATCAGGGGCACGACCAGCACAATTGCCGAAAAGATGTCGAGTATCGCCCCCAGAACCAGCAGGAAAACCAGGAGGAGGAGCAGAAAAGTCAATTGGCTGCTGACCAGAGTGCTGACATATTCCAGCAATTTTTGCGGCACACCTGCATCGATCATGTAATTGGTCGAAGCCAGCGACATGCCCAGGATAATGAGGATTCCTCCGACCAGCACCATGGACTCCCGCATGATATCGGGCAGCTTGCGCATGGAAATTTCGCGCAGAATCAATACATCGACGAAAAGCACATAAATGGCGGTAACCGCGGCCGCTTCCGATATGGCGAAGTAGCCGCTGTAAATACCCCCCAAAACGACGATGGGCAGCGGTATTTCCCACTTGGCCTCGAGCACGGCCAAACGCACTTCTTGCCAGGAAAAATCAGCCAGGGGCGTGCGCAGCGCACGGTTCTTCCACACGCTGTATCCCGACAACATGACCAGCATCAGGAAGCCCGGCAGCACGCCCGCCAGGAACAGGTCCTCGATCGAAACCTCGGCGACAATACCGTACAGGATCAAAGGTAGCGAAGGTGCAAACAACAACCCCAGGCTTCCTGCCGAGGTGACCAGGCCCAGGTTGAATTTTTCTGGATAACCGGCCTGCTGCAGGGCAGGAAACAACAATGCTCCCAAAGCGATGATGGTCACACCGGAAGCACCGGTGAATGCGGTAAAAAAGGCACAGGCCGCCAATGAGACGATGGCCAGGCCCGCCGGCATCCAGCCGAGCAGCGCACTCGTCAGGCGGACCAGGCGACGCGGCGCGCCGCTCTCGCTCAGCAGGTACCCGGCAAAGGTAAACAGGGGTATCGCCAGCAGGATCGGCATTTCGGCGATGCCGTAAAACTCGATTGCAATCGCCTGCAGATCGATCCCCTCTTGCATAAATCCCAGCATGGCGCTGGCGGCGATGACAGCAAACAAAGGTGCTCCCAGCAGCGCCAGCAGGATCAACAGTGGAGCTGCCGCGATCATAGCGAGTCGCCGCCTCGGAGCAAGCCGGCCAGGTCCTTGATGGCAAACAGGAAATAACGATAGCTGATCAGCCCGAAACCAACCGGCAAAATCAACTGCAGCAGCCACGCCGGAACACCGCCCAGCAACACATCACCGAACTCGTGCGATGTGCGAACAAACTGGATACTGAACCAGGTCATGATTCCGGCAATGGCAGTGGTAAAAAAATGAATCAGCACCTTTGCCACAATGGCAATTTTATCCGGCAGGTAGCGATCGAGAATGGCGATATTGATGTGCTTGTCCTTGCGGCTGGCGGCTACTGCTCCTGCGACTGCTATCCACAGCACGAGCATGCGCAGGAGCTCATCGCCCCAGATAAATCCGACGTTCAGAAAATTACGCAGAACAATCTGGCTCGCTGCCAGCAGGATCATCCCCGACAGGATGACGACCAATACGGCATCCTCGGCGATCCGGCCCATTCGATCCAGGCGGGAAAACATGGTCACTTTACTCGTCAATATGCAACCACCGACTGTTCATTACGGTACTGATCCAACAAGGTCTGGATACGATTTAACAACCGCGGATCGAATACTTCGTCAGTGGCCAGTCGACCATGGGAGATGTTCACAATCACGCGCCATTCAGCCACCTCCGCCCCATCGGGGATTGCCAATTCCAGGCCACTATCAAGCAGCGCCTGCAGCGCCTCGTTATTTTCCCTTGCCCCATTCTGGTCGAACTTTCGGTAAATGCCCTCCATGACGTCACGTACCACCTGCTGGTCTTCCGGGCTCAAGCGTGAAAAGGCCCGCTCTTCAATCAACAAAGAGGCATAAACATAAGAAATGGGCACATCGGTGATGTATTTCAGTCGCGTGTGCCACTGAAAAACGACGGCGCCCACCGGCGGTACCGTCACGCTGTCGAGCAGATCGGTCTGCAGCCCTGTCATAACGTCCGTGATCGGCATGATCACCGGTGCGATGCCCAGTGCCCGCAGCGCTGCAAATCCCGCAGGGTCCCCCTCGGGAATCCAGACCTTTTGCCCTCTCAGGTTCTGCAGCGATCGCATCGGCCTGTTGGACATCATGTAAGCAAATCCCGCCGCGGCAAATCCGAAATTGACGTAACCGGCGTCTTCCAGTCGCTGCCGCAATTCCTTTTCCACGTGACCCCGCACAAATTGCGCCTCTTCGACCGAATTGAACATCAAAGGCAGGGAAAACAGATCGGCGTCCCGTTGAAACCTGTTCAAGCCACCGGAGGTAAACGCGCCACCGTGCAGCTGGCCGGTGCGCATCTTCCGTTGAACCTGCTTATCGTTGCCCTGCACGCCGCCACCGTAGAACTTGAATTTGACGCGCCCATCCGTATGTTCCTCGATGGCTTTAGCCCCGGCTCTCATGTCTTTCATCCAGGAAGAACCTTCCGGTGCAATCGTCGCAATTTTCAGGGTTTGCGCAAACACGGGCGCAGCACCCACGATGAAGATCATGGTGAAGGCAATTGCGGCAATTCGCGTTGGTGTCATGTCAAGGTCCTGTCAAAAATAGTCTTCGGCGCTTTCCAGCAGCGCCTGAG
>CAMYKC010000002.1 GCA_947258865.1 uncultured Lysobacterales bacterium | reverse complement strand
TCGACCTGGCGCTGTTTGCTACGGGCGGCCAGCAGATGGATCTTCTCACCATGATCGGATTCGTGATCCTGCTCGGCCTCGTCGTGAACAACGCCATCCTGCTCGTTTATCGTGCTCGAGATGCCGAGCGCGAGGGCATGAGCAGGCGCGATGCTGTTGAGAGCGCTGTCCGTTTGCGCCTGCGGCCAATCCTGATGAGCACGACCACGAGTATTTTCGGCATGCTGCCACTGATGCTGATGCCGGGTGCGGGAACCGAACTCTACCGTGGCATGGCTTCGGTAATCGTGGGTGGTATGTTGATCAGCACGCTGTTTACATTGATCCTTCTCCCCAGCTTGCTCAGAATGAAGGAAGAACTGAAGCCGGCGGCTAACCTGATGCCGGAAGTGGCTTGAAAAATGAGAATAAGTGAATCATTCATTCCAGGGAAAACGAATCCGTTGCGAGCGGGGTTGCTGCTTATCCTGCTTGTTCTGCCTGTCATGGCCCGGGCCCAGATGGGCGGACCGGCACTGGTCAAAGTGGCCGTGGCCAGTTTCAAGGACATTGCTCCGGTAACCCTCGTTCCCGGCACCGTGGTCAGCCGCAACGACGCCAGGCTTTCAGCCGAAGTTCCAGGCCGGCTTACCGCCGTGTCCGACGTTGGAACACGTGTGACGAAGGGAGAGCCTGTGGCCGAGATCGAAGATACTTCGCTGCGGCTGCAAAACGCCGAATTGCAGGCTCAGCTTATCAGGGCGGAAGCGAAGCTCCGATTCCTCGAGAGCGAAGAAAAGCGGTTTAAACGACTGGCGGATTCAAATCTCACAGCCCTAACCCAACTGGAACAAACGCAGTCTGACCGGGATGTCGCGCGGGGAGATCTCGCCGTTGCCCGGGCCCGGCTGCAACAGAATGAAGACCAATTGGCCCGTACCAAGATCCTGGCGCCGTATGACGGTGTCATCGTAGAAAGACTGATGACTCCCGGTGAGCGGGTTGACGAAGGCAGCAAGGTCGTGCGCCTGGTGGACCAGGGCAATCTGGAAGTCATCGCCCGGGCGCCCCTGGAATATTTCAATTTTGTCGAACGAAACCAGATACTCGATCTCAGAGCCGGCCCCCAGTCCATTTTTGGAATCGTGCGCACCGTCGTGGCGGTAGGGGATGAAAACACCCACCAGTTCGAACTGCGCCTGGATCTGGAAGGAAACCTATTCCAGGTTGGTCAGACCCTGCGCGTTTCCATACCGACCTCGGATTCCCGCGAAGTACTCACCGTGCCCAGGGACGCCCTGGTGTTACGGCCTGAAGGACAGAGTGTGTTCGTGGTTGACGCCAACAACCAGGCGCAACAGGTGCAGGTTACTGTGGGGGCCGGACGGGGTGACGATATCGAAGTGTTTGGAGCGGTTTCTGCCGGAGACCGTGTCGTCATACGCGGGAATGAGCGGCTTCAGCCGGGACAAGATGTAAGCATCATGGATAGCTGAGGTGCCTCGTTTTCTTGTTCCGCTGCCGGCCGGGACGGCGCCTTGAGAATTCAAACCAGGGTCGCCGGTAATTTTCTTGAGCAGCTGGTCCGCGTCGAGCATGGCGAATGGCCCAGGCTGGCGATTGCTTTTTTCTATTTCTTTTTCTTGTTGGGCGGTTATTTCATGTTGCGGCCGCTGCGTGGCGCCGTGGCTGCCAACAACAGCGAGATTCTGCATTGGCTATACACCGGCACATTTCTCACCATGCTGGCCATAGTGCCCCTGTTTGGTTTCCTGGTTTCCAGGTTCCGGCGTGGACAGTTCATCCCCGCTATTTATGTGTTTTTCATCTCCCACCTGGTGTTTTTTGCGCTGGGATTTGAAGGCGATGCGACGCCAATGTGGGTACAGCGTGCTTTCTATATCTGGCTGAGCGTCTTCAATCTGTTCGTGGTTTCCATTTTCTGGAGCTTCATGGCGGACATTTTCAGGCCGGGGCAAGCGCAACGCCTGTTCGGTTTCATCATGGCCGGCGGCAGTATCGGCGCCATCATTGCGCCCTCCGTCACGAAAGGAATCGTGCCCGGTTATGGCGCAACCGGGGTCATGTTCATGGCGTCGGCCTGCCTGATGGCGGCAACATTGCTTGCCGTTTTACTGGGCCGTTATTCAAGGAAACAGCATCATGATCAGCACACCGAGATCATTGGCGGTGGTGTTTGGGAAGGCGCTGTTCATGTGTTTCGTTCCGAGTACCTGCTTTACGCCTGCCTTCTGATGCTGCTGCACAATCTGACCTCCACCTTTCTCTTCAACGGTCTTGCGGTGCTGGTCAATGGACACATCACAGGCTTCGAGGAGAGAACCACCTTTTTCAGTCATGTGGACCAAATCGTGCAGGTGCTGGCTTTTCTGTTCCAGTTTTTCATCACATCCAGGCTGGTCAGCTACCTCGGAATGTCAAAAACCCTGGTGATGATTCCCGCTTTGCTGGCCGGTGGTTTCATCATCCTCGGCAGTTCCATGGGGCTCGTATTGTTCGCCGCTGTGCAGGTCGCACAGCGGTCCCTGAACTATGGCGTTCTGGGTCCCGCCAAGGAAATGCTGTTCACCGTAGTGGACCGGGAAACCAAATATAAGAGTAAAAATTTCATCGACACCGCGGTCTACCGTGGAAGCGACGTGACGGCCAGCTGGATATTCAAAGGTCTGACCTCAGCCGGCCTCTCGGTGGCCCAGATCGCGTGGATTTACCTGCCGGTCATGGGGCTGTTCTACTTCTTGCAGCGCTACCTGGTCGGGCTGCCCCTCGNNNGGCGCCTGGCGGCTGGGCAGGATTTACTCGCAGATGAGGGAACGCGCGCGATCGTCCCCCTTGCCCTGAATCATTCACTCAGCAGTGGGGTGAAAACGTGGCCCGTTATTACTTTCCAGCCGTTCGACAGGGCAGCCATAGAGTTGTTCCAGGCTGGTCTCACTCAACATTTCCGCGGTTCGGCCAGCGCACCAGCGGCCGTCCCCAAAAAGCATCACCACGTGGCTGCAGTACCTCGCGGCAAGGTTGATATCGTGCAACGCGGCGATAGCCGTGCGCGAATTTTGCAACGTGTGGTCACGGATCATGCCCATGATTTGCACCTGGTGCCTCAAGTCCAGGTGATTCGTGGGCTCATCGAGCAACATTACGTCAGGTTCCTGGACCAGTAATGCAGCGAATGCGAGGCGCCGGGCTTCACCGCCAGATAGCCCGGTAACGCTGCGCTCGGCAAAGCCCTCGAGATCGACCGTCTTGAGGGCATCACTTGCCATTTTGACGTCTTCCGGACGCTCCCGCTCCCAATAGCCGAGATGGGGGTGCCTGCCGGTCAGCGCCGTTTGTAATACGCTTGAATCAAAGACGTAGACCGTATGCTGTTGCAACATGCCGATGTGCCGCGCCAATAGCTTCCGCGGCAGTTCATCGATATGGCGTGATTCCAGTAGCACCTGTCCGGCAGCAGCCTCATCGAGGCCGGCAAGACAGCGAAGCAGGGTGGTTTTGCCGATTCCGTTCGGGCCAAGTAGACCCCAGAATTCTCCGGGCCTGATAGCCAGATTCAGTTCGTCCACGACATGTATGCCGGCAATCCGGACATCGAGATTCTTGCAGGCCAGTTCGGTCATTGCGGGATCCTCATTGCTTCACCCTCGCTCGATTCAGCAGCATCAGGAACAGAGGAACGCCTAACAGCGCGGTGACGACGCCGACCGGAAGCTGCCGGGGCGCCAGCACGGTGCGCGCCAGTGTGTCGGAAAGCACCAGGAACAGACCGCCGAACATTGCGGCGGCGGGCAGCAGGATGCGATGGTCGGAGCCGACCAGCAGCCTCATCAGGTGCGGAACGATCAGTCCCACGAACCCGATATTGCCTGCAATCGATACCGCGGTTGCCGTGAGAACGGATGCGAGCAAGTAGATAACCCATAGCAATTTTCGGGAGGGTTCGCCCAGCAGTCTGGCCGTCGTTTCGCCCATCGCGAGAACGTTCAGGCTCCTTGCCATACCAAAGCAGACCAGGAAGATGATTACCAGTATCATCAGGGCCCAGAAAGGGAGCCGGGCATAACTGAGATCACCGATCAGCCAGAAGAGCATTCCGCGTAGACTGCCATCTGGCCCCAGGGTCAAAAGCAGGCTGATGAGTGCTGCCCAGCCTGAAGCAGTGACTACGCCCGTCAACAGCAATCGCGTTCGACTCCAGGGACCTTCGCCACGGGCCAGGCTAAAGACGATCAGGATTGAAAGTAAGGCGCCTGCCCAGGCCAGCGCAGGCAGGATCGCCGCCGTAACACCGAGAGTCATGCCAAGTAGGGCTGCAAATGATGCGCCGCCAGAAACACCCAGGATATAGGGGTCCGCGAGCGGGTTTCGCAACAGCACCTGCATCAGGCATCCTGAAAGGGAGAGCAGGGCGCCAACGGTCCAGGCCGCGGCTGCGCGGGGCAAACGCAGGCGCCAGACCAGTTCACCGTATTCGGAGTCCGGATTGGTGAGTGCGCTCAGCCATTGCTCCCCGTTGAGCGTTACCGATCCAATAGCAGCCGCAAAGGCAATGCTGGCCGCGGAGAGTAACGCGAGAGAGAAAAACAGCAGGCGGCGGTGTGCTGTTGGCATCATGGAGGAGAATTGATTACCATTCCGAGATCAGGAGTGTGAAAGTATCACATGCCCTCTTCCGGGCAAGCAAGCTCCGGGCAGGTAAACGACAATAATGATCGATCCCGACGGTTACAGACCCAATGTAGCGATTGTTTTGATGAATGAGGAACGGCGTGTCTTCTGGGCGCAGCGATCCAGCAATGATGGATGGCAGTTTCCGCAGGGCGGAATGCGTACGGACGAAACACCGATCGAGGCCATGTATCGGGAACTGCAAGAGGAAACTGGCCTGACGCCCGACCTGGTTGAAATGATCGGCTCGACTCCCGGCTGGTTGAGGTATCGTTTACCTCACCGTTATCAAAGGCACCGCAGCAAGCCGCTTTGCATTGGTCAGAAGCAGGTCTGGTTCCTGCTTCGTTTTCTCGGGGATGATTCCGCTTTTAGTCTCGACAGTTGTGATGAACCGGAGTTTTGTACCTATAAATGGGTTGATTTCTGGTATCCGGTAAACAACGTGATCCGGTTCAAACGCAGTGTTTATCAGAAAGCCCTGGCCCTGCTGGAACCGATGATAGATGCCAGCAGGTTGTCCGGCTAGAAATCAAATTTCGTCCCCAGCATGATAGTCCGGGGCTTGTTTGGCCTGGCGCCATATGGGTCCCGGGCGGCAATATAGATTTCATCCGAGAGGTTTTCAGCAAGGGCGTAAAGCTCCCAACGGTCATTGATGTTGAAGTGCGCAGAAAAATCGAAAATCGTCGCTGATTCGGTTTTTTCAAATTCTGCGCAGCTGGCCTCTGTGCATACTGAACCAAGGTAATTGCCACTCAGAAAGAACGACCAGGCGCCGCCCTGGAGCCCGACGGATGCCCAGAGTTGATTTTCGGGAATATAGGGTACGGGGTCACCCCGGCTCACTTCTCCAAAAAACTCGGAATCGAAGCTGGATTGGAATTCAGCATCCATCCAGGTATAGACGACCTGCAACGGCATGCGCCACCTGTCTGAGACGTCAAAATACGTGGCGAAACCCAATTCGAGACCTGGGATTTGAACGCCTTTACCGTTGAAAGCGTCGCCCGGATCGCAGTTACCGCCGGAAGAATTTGTGCACACGCCCACCAGGTTTTCGTAATCGTTGAAAAAGAACATGGCCTCTGCACTCAGGTGGCCGGCTTCGTGCCGGAAACCCAGTTCGTAATTGATGCTTTCTTCCGGATCCACTCCCGGTGCATTGGTCGGTGTAGCGAAACCCTTATGTACTCCGGCGACAATCTTTGTCGTGGGATTCAGGTTGTAAAGGGCGCCCACACCGGGCAGCCAGATGTCGAATTTATTTTCCCTCGAGTCACGAAAGTTTTCAGAGCCTCTGCTGGATGGGTCATCGCTATTGGTTTGGAAACGGATTCGGCTCAGGTCGATATTCTCGTAACGCAGACCCGGAGTCCATGTCCAGTCGCCCCACTCAATGCGATCATAGAAATAGGCCGCCCAGGCCTCCGCTTCCTGGATTCGGTTACCGGCATTGCCTTCCAGACCAGTTTCGTTCAGGACGAGCGAGCCATTGATTTGCCGGTAATTGTCGTTTCGCTGCAAGCGGTCTTCTTCATCCTCGTGATAGCGTAGCCCGGCCTGCAGGCTGTGCATGGCTGAACCGCCCTGGAGGCTGGTATCGAAGACCAGCTGTATGCCCCGTGAAAAGTATTCGCGAGCATTGTTACGCAGTTGGATGGAACCTTCGGCTGTGTCGGCGCCATCCAGGATGGCCTGCAGTCCCTCTGCATTGATGTCGCCAATTGAATCGCCATTATTGACCGCCGCGATGATTTTCGCCCAACTGGTTCGATTGAATGACTGCGGGTTTTCGCTGCCAACGAAATCCATGCCCTCGGTCTTGTACCAGGCACGCTCGGTATTGTTGCTGTAAGCGGTTATCTTCATCCCCAGACCATCCCGGGTTTCGAGCCGCCAGTTCAGGACGACCTGGTCGTGTTCGTTGTGCATATTGTCGTACAGGGATGCACCATAGCGGCGAAGACCGTTTTGCGCGAAATCCTTATCGGTCAGGCCTAGGTAGCTCTGCCGGGAATCTTCCTCGGAGTACTGCAGCTTGATATCGAACTGCTGGTAGATTTGCGCGGCCGGATCGGAACTGAAGCTGAACTTTGCCAGGTAGTCTTTCTTGTCCAGGCCGGTTTCAGCGCCGCTCCGGTCAATGGTCTGGAAGCCGTCGGAACGCCACTGGTGAGTTTCCACCATGAAGCGGGTGCGCTCATTACCTCCGCCGTACCAGCCATGAACCCGCCAGGTCGAGTCGGAACCGTATTCGCCTTGTAAGAAGCCCTTGTTGGATTCCGGGATCGGGGTAGACCTCATGTTGATCGCGCCACCAACGGTGGAGGGGCCCTGCGTTATGGATGCAGGACCTTTGAGTACCTCCACCGAATGGATGCGCCCAAACGTTGGAAAGTAGTACGCTGAGGAGGCGGCGTAGGGCGCTGGCGCAATCAAAACACTGTCTTCCATCAAGGTAACCCGGCTGCTCCGTTCCGCGGCCGTGCCACGGATGCTGATATTGGGACGAAGCGCCCAGCCGTCTTCGATCTGCAGGGACACGCCCGGCACACGGCGTAATGCCCTCACGATGTCCGTGGTTTCGAACTCTTCGAGGTCATCCGGAGTAATCAGGCTGGCGCCGCCTGCCACGTCGCGGGCAGTTTGTGCCGTACCGAAGATGGTGATCGGCTCGAGTTGGGCGCATTCGAGACCACTGCCGATGTCCTCGATTTCAGACGGGCCGGGGCATTCAGCCAACGCCTGCAGGGGAAGAGTCAGCAAGCAAAACGTCAGCCAGGTTTTTCGGGCGTTCATTGGAATAAGAACTCCTTTCGTCTTCAGGCTTTTTATTTTTTAAATGAGAACGGTTCTCATTTGCCGAAGAGATTGTAACGATTGATGTGTCAATTGACAATGATTCTCATTTGTATTTATGATCTGGATCAACTATCGATAGATTGATTTTGTATACGCTTCAAACATGTTCATTTGCATCTGCCAGGCAGTGACTGATTCCACCATTCGCAGAGCAGTTAGCGAAGGAGTCACTGATTTCCATGACCTGAGTTACAAGACGGGCTGTGGTACGCAATGCGGGAGTTGCATCAACCTGGCCCGTGAAGTCATTGACGAAGCGCTCGCCGACTCCGCGGCCCTCGGCGCAACGACACCATTACAGGTGGTTGCTTCCCCCTGATAGCCAATGGGTTGCAAACGATTCTTATTTCTGCAAAGAAATGATTCCTTTTGTAGAATGATTAGCTGTACTGGCCAGAGAGCCATTTTCTGACAATGGAGAGTCGTAAATGAAGGGTGACCCGAAAGTCATAAAATTTCTGAATCGCGTTTTGCGTAATGAGCTGACCGCAATAAACCAATACTTCCTGCATTCACGCATATTCAAGGATTGGGGATTGAAGGCTCTTGGCGATTATGAATTCCACGAGTCCGTCGACGAGATGAAACATGCAGACTCATTAATCGAGCGCATCCTTTTTCTGGAAGGACTTCCAAACATGCAGGACATGGGCAAGCTGAGGATAGGCGAGCACACCCGGGAAATGCTGGAGTGTGACCTGGCGCTCGAAATGGAAGCGATCCCCGACCTGCGTGAAGCGATCGAATACTGTGAAACCTGCAAGGACTTCGTAAGCCGGGATTTGTTCGACCGGATTCTGGATTCGGAAGAGGAACATGTCGATTGGCTTGAGACTCAGCTCGACCTGATCGAACGTGTCGGAGTCGAGAATTACCAGCAATCACAGATAGGGTAAATTGTAGGAATGGTCGGACCCTGCTGCTTGAGATATCATGCCGTAGGCCGCATTTTTTCAAGCAATGTTCACTCATACCAGCCAGCCCTGTACTTTTGAGCGCGATTGCGAAGTCGTGATGATCCCCGCGGGCGACGAAGTGACTATCCCCGCAGGGACGGTCGGTTACATCACTCAGGCGCTGGGTGGCAGCTTCACCGTATTTATCGACGGAAATCTGTTTCGAATAGCCGGAGTGGACGCCGATGCCATCGGCAAAGAGCCCGTGATGCCGCCCAGGTTGCCGGAAAACGCCACGGAAGAAGACGTGGAAAAGCTGCTCTGGGACCAGATGAAGACCGTTTACGATCCGGAAATCCCGGTGAATATCGTGGATCTTGGATTGGTTTATCGCTGCGAGATGCGATCGGATGAAAGTGGCAGCCGTACTGTGGACGTCGATATGACTTTGACAGCACCAGGGTGCGGAATGGGGGATATTCTGGTCGATGACGTTCGCTCAAAATTGGAACTGGTTCCGACCGTCGACAAAGTCAACGTGGAGCTTACTTTTGACCCGCCCTGGAACCACAACATGATGTCCGAGGTAGCCCGGCTCGAAACCGGTATGTTTTGAGAAAACATGCTTCGCCAGGGATTCGGCGTGTTCACCTGGTCGACAGTCGGACCACCTGACGCTCGATGCCCTCGACGAATTCCATTCGCTCATTCATTTCCGGCGTCAGGTAGACCTGCCCCTCTTCATTGACCAGAAGTACCTGATTCAGTCCCAGTGCGCGGGCTACTTCGACCCATTCATCCAATCCGGCGACAACCAGGGCAGTGGCGGCGGCATCGGCCAGCGTCCCTTCCGCGGCGGCCACGGTCACGGAAGCCAGTTCATCAACTGGCCAACCGGTTCGGGGATCCAGAATGTGCGGATATCGTTTCTCTGCTTCGCGGCGGAAGCGCTCGTAATTGCCGGATGTGAAAATGGCTTCGTCATGTCCGGCTTCCAGCGCGCCGATGATCCCGCCGGCCGGATCTCGGATGGCAACACGCCATGCCCTGTCGCCATGGCGGCCGATGGCCCGCAGGTCACCCCCGGCGTTTACGATGGCGTTGTTGATACCCAGGCCTTTCAGGGTATCGCAAGCCATATCAATCGCATACCCTTTGGCAATTCCTCCGAAATCCAGTTGCACGGCCGGATTATCTGACTCCATAACCAGCCCATCGAAATGGATATCGCTGCTGGAAGGATGAAAGCTGAGCAGTTCATCAATGCTGAGCAGGTCAGGAGCCGGTCCTTCAATCGGATATTCTGACGTATGGAAGCCCCAGAGACGGATCAGAGCACCTATGGCCGGATTGAACCGTCCTGCGGACTGTTGTTCGAAAATTTGTGAGCGCCGGGTCATTTCCACGATGGCCGGACTTGCTGTTGCGGGCCGGCCTTCAGCAAATGCCGTATTAATGTCGGTCAGCATTCCGGGTTCCCAGGCATGCCACTCATGGTGCATCTCCTGGAACTGGCCTTGCAGCATGGTAAACGCTTCATTCGCCTGGGCCTCGCCGGCGTCATGGATCGTGACTTCCAGCAGCGTGCCGAAAACAAAAAACTCGGCGCGATGTTCGTCGGGCTCCGCCGTGCATGCGGCAATGGACAGCAGGGCAAGCAGAAGGGTCGCTTTTGGAATTGGCCGAAACATGGCGAGAGTCAGGATATCAAATACCGGGAATTCAGTGAGATTTGATACCGGTCAAATAGATGACTTGAAAATACCGCTATTCTCGAACCATGGGTAAACGATGGTCAGGCAAAGGGCAGCCTTTGTCCGGATTGTGCCAAGCTCATGCAATACGCGGAAAGACGGCTGGAGAAATGTCCCTATGGCTCTAACAAGCCGACTTGCGCCAATTGCCCGATTCATTGTTACAAGCCCGCACAAAGAGAGATGGCGAGAGACGTGATGCGCTTCGCCGGCCCGCGGATGACCTGGCGTCATCCATGGCGGGCGCTGACACACCTTGTCGACAAATTGCGGCGAGTCGAACACCCGATGGAACTCCGCCGGCAGCTCAAGGGGTCCAGGCAAGAGAAACAAACCAGGACCGGCCCGCGGCATTGAAGCCAAACGCAGGCTCGTATGTTTCATCCAGCAGGTTCTCAGCTCGGAGTTCCGCCCGCCAGGCGGGCGAGAAAGCCCAACCGGCTCGCAGATTCAGCAAGGTATAACTATCCAGGGTGATACCGCCGAAGTCCTTTCTTTTACCCGAATAAAACCATTCCATTCCCAGCCAGGAGCTGTTTGCAAACTGTCTGGTCAGCGAGATGGAGCCTTTTTCATCCGGCCGCCGTAACAAGGAATCGCCCGTGGTGCGGTTCTCGGTGTTCTGAAAGGTTGCGTTGGCATTCAGCAACCAGTCAGCCCGGCTGAAGCTGTATTCCAGTTCCAGCCCTTCCAGGCGTGCCTCGTCGATATTGATCGCCTGGAAAAATTCGCCGTTGAAAGCAATCAGGTCATTGACATCGGTACGGTAAACGGCTGCAGAGAATGTGCCTGCTGCTTCATGTCGCCAGCGCAGGCCCAGTTCGCCCGAAGTCGAGGATTCCGGATCCAGGTTGGGGTTACCAGCAAACATGCCGCCAAAACCAGGTGAAAACTGTTCGCTGAGGTTGGGGCCGCGAAAAGCAGACCCGTAGCTGCCCATGATTTGCCATGCTTCTCCGATGTCATATCCAAGAGCGATCTGACCGGTAAACTCGCTTCCGAACCGGCTGTTGTTATCCAGCCGTCCACCCAATTGCAGGCGCAGCTTGTTGAAACGATGATCGTAGCTGGCGAACAGCGCCGTATTATTGCGATTTTCGTCCCATGAAACCCCGGAATTTCCGTCTTCACGGTAATAATCAATACCGAAGCTGAGATTTCCGTGTGGTCCGGTTCTGAACTGGTTTTGCCAGCTGAGCTCGAATCGATTCGATTTGAACTTCGTCGTGAAGAAGCCGAAATCAGTGAACAGTTCATCCCGAATATATCCGCCCAGCAGTTGATAATCCCAGTCAGGTAAGAAGCTGCCATGGAATTCAAGAGACGCGATAAGCTGCTCGGTATCGGATTCGCCCTGGTCAAATTCCGACTCGCTGTCAAGCGCCAGTATGCTGTACCGCCATCCCCCATGGCCTGCGTCCGCTGAGCCCTTGATACCGAGGTTAACCGTCCTGAATCCGTCATCGTCCGGGTCATAGCTGAAGCCGTTCGGATTTTGGGCTGAAAAGCCATCTGCATCACGGTAGCCGGCATTTAGGCTTATACGGCTGCTTTCCCCTTCATAACCGAGGCCGCCCTCAAACTCGGTCGTGCGGTAACTGCCGCCGGTAATTCTCGCATAGGGCTCTGGATTGCTGCGTGTGAACACCTGGATCACACCGCCAATGGAATCAGACCCGTAAAGGCTGCCACGGGGGCCGCGTACGATTTCAATCCGCTCCACCTGGTTCAGGGGCAGTTGTTCCCATACATAGGCACCGGTATTGGCCGAACTTACCCGAACGCCGTCAATAAGCACGAGCACGTGATTCGAATTGCTTCCGCGCAGGAATACGCTGGTCTGCGTGCCCGCGCCCCCAGTGCGGACGATATCCACCCCGGGTTGCAGGCGAAGCAGCTCCAACAGATCTTCTGCGACAGAAAGTTCAATGTCTACGCGAGTGATGACGGAGACAGAGGCCAGGGGGTCGCCCCGTGATTCCGCCATTCGCGATGGCGTCACCACCAGGTTTGGCTTGAGTTCATAGGTATCGATTTCTTCGGCTGTCAGCAAGCCGGGACTGCATGCCGCGGTCATCATCAACGCAGCCAGATTCATATGGGATTTCAATTTGCCTCCTCAGCGCACACCCGCGTTACACTGCGCTGCGGAGAAAAGGGGCCGGGAGGAATCCACAGACCCAGGTTGCCCTCCGCAACGCGGTTACTGCGAACCCTGGGCCGGTCTCCGGACTCACGAGTGATCCGGCCAGATCGACTGGATCCTTGCGGTGCCTTCCCACACGTCGTGCAGTGGCTTGTGACCGCAAGAGCCCGCATGATGCGGGCCGACTCGTTTACCGTTGCGGGGGCAGTGCCAGATTTTCACTGGCTTCCCGTTTCACCCGGCGGTGTCCTGGTTGGTATCAGAAGGACATGTTTTCCCGGGCACCCAAAGCAATGGCCCCGCCCAAATCCGAAAAGATTAAAATCGGATTCGGGCGGGGCCAGAAGTATAGCAGCGAACTTTCGCTACGGATATCTCTATCAGGCCGCGTGTTGAGTGTCGAGCCGCGGTTCTGGTTTTCTGCCCAGGCGAAGTTCCTCGACGTCGAAATCATCCACTGCGATGATCTCCATCACGAGTTCCCTGACGTGCACCAGGATGTCCACCTCTTCCTTGCTTAAAACCGACTTGTCGAGGGCGTCTTTGACCTGTTCGTCCCAGGTGATTCCTTCGATCTCCCCGTGCTTGAGTGCTTTCAGCAACCTGCGTTCGAGTGGTTCGGCATGGATCACTTGTGGGAGCGCCTGTTCCATGAAGCAAATCGGATGATTCGACGTGTCGGATTTGAATACGCCATGGGTCAGCCTCTCACGGGAATCAGATGGTATCAGCAACAATTGCGCCACCCGGTGAGTCAGGCGGTCGCCAGGTGCTTTTTCACGGCGTCCAAACGGAAATACAACCAGCCGCAGCATGGATCTCATATAGCGGTTGGGGAAATTATCGACCACCAGTCGAAGGGCGTTCTGAATCTTGTAAATCGCGTTATGGAACGCCCAGGCAAGTATGGCCTGGTCAGCTGCCGGCCGCCCTTCTGATTCGTAACGTTTGAGCATGGCGGAGCAGATATACAGGTGGCTGAGAACGTCACCCAGGCGAGCAGATATATGCTCTTTTTGCTTCAGCTTGCCACCCAGTGTCAGCATAGAAACATCGGACACGAAGGCCAGTGCGGCTGAATAACGAGACAATTTCTTGTAGTACTTGGCTGTCTTCCTGTCGTGAGGCACGCTTGTAAATTTACCGAAGCTCAGGCCGAGAAGCAGGGTTCTGACGGCGTTCCGGATGGAGTAACCGACGTGTGAGAACAGCAGGTCGTCAAAACGATCGATTCGCTCCGACACATTTTCGATTCGCGCCGCCTGCATTTCTTTCAGCACATAGGGGTGACAGCGGATGGCGCCCTGACCGAAAATCATCAGGTTTCGTGTCATGATGTTAGCGCCTTCGACCGTTATCGATACCGGTATGCCCTCCCAGCCACGACCAAGGTAATTCCGTGGACCCAGGACTACCCCCTTACCGCCGTGAACATCCATTGCATCTTTAATGATGTCCCTCGCCATTTCCGTGGTGTGGTACTTGGCGATCGCTGAAGGCACGGCGGGTTTCTCACCCAGGTCAACGGCGGTAGCCGTCATTCGGGAGAGCGCCGAGGTTGCGTAGGCATTCCCGGCGATGCGTGCCAGGGCGGCTTCGATTCCCTCGAATCGCCCGATCGGCAAATTGAACTGCTTGCGAATACGGGAATATGCGCCTGTTGCCAGTGCGCCCATCTTTGCGCCGCCGGTGGAGGTCGATGGCAGTGAGATCGCCCGGCCTACCGACAGGCACTCGACCAGCATGCGCCAGCCTTGCCCTGCCATTTCGACGCCGCCGATGAGTGACTCCACGGGAACGAAGACGTCCTTACCCCGGATCGGCCCATTTTGGAATGGAAGGTTTACCGGCATGTGCCGGCGGCCGATATCCATGCCTTTGGTTTCCCGGGGGATAAGCGCCAGGCTGATTCCCAGGTCTTCTTTCTCCCCCAGCAATCCGTCTGGATCATACAAGCGGAATGCGATGCCGATGATCGTCGCGACCGGCGCCAGCGTGATGTAACGCTTGTCGAAATTCATGCGAATCCCGACTACTTCCTTGCCCTTGTATTTTTGTTTGCAAACGATGCCGTAATCCGGAATCGAAGTCGCATCGGACCCAGCCGTTGGGCCGGTCAATCCAAAACAGGGGATGTCCTCACCGCGCGCCAGGCGGGGTAGAAAGTGGTTTTTCTGTTCCTCGGTGCCATAGTGCAGCAGGAGTTCACCAGGGCCGAGCGAGTTCGGTACCGCTACGGTAGAAGCAGCGACGGCGCAAACGGACGAAATTTTCTGCAATACGGCGCGATGCGCCATGGCTGAGAAGCCCAGACCACTGTATTCCTTGGGGATGATCAGTCCGAAGAAGCGGTTCTGCTTGAGAAATTCCCAGGTTTCCGGGTTGAGGTCGGCATCATTGTGGGTGATCTCCCACGAATTCAGCATATGACACAATTCCTCTACCGGCCCATCGACAAAAGCCTGCTCCTCAACGGTCAGGGAAAGATAAGGTTGCTGCTTGAGTAACCTCCACTCCGGCTTACCTGCGAACAGTTCACCTTCCCAGCCAACCGTGCCCGCATCCAGAGCAACCTGCTCTGTTTCGGAAATATCCGGAAGCATGCGCCTGAATTGCCTGAGAAATGGCCCGCTGATCAATTGCTGGCGCCAGGGTTTGACATTCAGTGGCACCGCGATAGCCGCAAAAATTACCACGATGACCACGAGACTGAGCAACGGTACTGAGCCGGTTGCTGCAAGTACCACGATGCCCGCAGCCATGGCTGCGGTCCACGCGAACAGGCTGGTGCCATAGAAAGCGCAGCCAATTGAAATACCTAATAGTGCCAAAAGCATTAGCCAGGTCATGAGAATCCTCCTGAACGCCTTGTTTCGTCTGCATCTTCTCCCGGTGAAGATGCCTTGTTGACGTCTGGTTGATATCGGTCACGTATATACAAGACCGGCCATCATACAATGACCATACGCCAGAGTATGGAAAACCCAATGACGCAAGTCAACAAGTAAATCGAAACAGGGTAAACTTGGCTATTAACCAGGATTTGGAAATTCAAAGGAAGCATGGAACCTTTGAAAAAAAATGAGAAGGTAACGCTGTCAGCGGAAGACTGGGAGCGGGAGGCGCTGGAGTTGATCGCCGAAAACGGTGTCCAGGCGCTGGCGGTGGAGCCGCTGGCGCGCAGAATGGGCATCACGAAAGGCAGTTTCTACTGGCATTTTTCTGGCCGGGAGTCGCTGCTTGTCAAGGCTTTGCAACGATGGGAAGAACATGACGGGCGTAACCTGAACCGCGCTTTGGGTGAAATCGATCATCCACGTGACCGCCTGGTTTCATTTTTCCGGCGTGTAGGTAAAGAAAAACTCACGCACGAGGTTTACAGTGAGTTGTGCGCAGCGGCGGGGCATCCCCAGGTGGAGCCGGTGCTCGAGCGCGTGGCCGAACGGCGCCTGGAACACCTGTCGGCCGCTTTCGAGGAATTGGGGCTGGATGCCGTGAAGGCACGCAACCAGGCCAGGCTCACCTACTCCGTCTATCTCGGCTTCCTGCAACTGCAGCGACAACACCAGACCCCCAGCCTGACCAGCGAGGAGTTCGATGCTTACATCGAACACGTGATCAGAACCCTGATTCCATCGTGATCCTCTGATTGGAAATTCCCGCATTAGAATGATTTGGCTCATTGCACAGCAAGGCGATACCATTTATTTTTCGCATCGAATTTGTACATTCCGGACCTGGCGCCCACCCATGAGAGGAAAATAGCGTGACGAGCAATCAAAAGTTGAAAAATTGGATTGATGAAGTAGCCGAACTGACCCAGCCAGACGAGATTCACTGGTGCAACGGCTCAGTCGAAGAATACGATGCCATGGCCAGGCGGCTGCAATCCGAGGGCGGGTTTTTTCAGCTGAATCCGGAAACACATCCCAATTGCTGGTTGCACCGGTCAGACCCGACCGACGTTGCCCGCGTTGAGCATTTAACCTACGTTTGCACCAGCAAGGAAGAAGACGCGGGTCCGAACAATCACTGGATGGACCCGGGTGAAGCAAAGGCCAAAATGCGCGAATTGTATAGCGGGTGCATGCGGGGCAGAACGATGTACGTGATTCCCTACTGCATGGGTCCGATCGACTCACCCTTGTCGCGCTGCGGAGTCGAGATCACCGACAGCAGCTATGTCGTTTGCAACATGAAACTGATGACGCGCATGGGTGACGAGGCACTGCGCCGTATCGAACGTGAAGGTTCATTCATCAAGGGATGGCACTCCGTGGGTGAGCTCGATCCCGACCGCCGTTTTATCATGCATTTTCCCGAAGACCTGGAGATTCAGAGTTACGGATCCGGATACGGCGGTAACGCCCTGCTCGGTAAGAAATGCCATGCCCTGCGCATCGCCAGTTACCAGGCCCGCACCGAGGGATGGCTGGCCGAACATATGCTGATTCTCGGGCTCGAAAGCCCCGAGGGGAAAACTTATTACATTGCCGCGGCATTCCCGTCGGCCTGCGGTAAAACCAACCTGGCGATGCTGATTCCGCCGAAAGTCTACAGAGGCTGGAAAGTCTGGACCATTGGTGACGATATCTGCTGGATGCGGGTTGGGGATGACGGCCGCATGTGGGCTATCAATCCGGAATCCGGCTTTTTTGGGGTTGCTCCAGGTACGGCCGAGGACACCAATCCCAGCGCGCTGGCCATGCTGGATCACGATGCAATCTTTACCAATGTCGCGGTCACCGAAGACAACCAGCCCTGGTGGGAAGGCCTGGATGACCGTGTACCGGTCACGGACTGGAAGGGTAATCCTTACGATCCGGCAAATGGCCCTGCTGCGCATCCGAATTCAAGATTCACGGTCCACATGTCGCAGTGCCCTTCGTACTCTGAAAAGGCCGAAGCGCCTGCCGGCGTCCCACTCTCCGCTATCATCTTCGGCGGGCGAAGAGAACGGTTGGTGCCACTGGTGATGGAAAGTAAATCCTGGAATCATGGTGTCCTGATGGGGGCCTCCATGGCTTCTGAGACCACGGCGGCCAACATTGCCGAAGTGGGCGTGGTTCGTCGGGATCCAATGGCCATGAAGCCATTCTGTGGTTATAACTTCGCCGACTACTGGACTCATTGGTTGAGCTTCTCAGACAAGTCCGACAAACTACCGAAAATCTTCCATGTCAACTGGTTCCGCAAGGATGCCGATGGCCGTTTCATGTGGCCGGGATTCGGCGAAAACATGCGCGTTCTGGACTGGGTCATCAAGCGCTGCGCCGGTGAAGTCGATGCCCTGGAAACACCGATCGGCGGGATACCTTTACCCGGTGATCTCAATATTGATGGCATCGAGGTGCCGGCCGAGACCATGCAGGCCTTGCTGGAAGTGGATACGGAAGCCTGGAAGCAGGAGCTTGCCAGCATCGGCGAATACCTGAGTTCCTACGGAGACCGGACTCCCGCAGGCGTGATGACCGAACAGGCACGGGTTGCTGAAGCACTCGATAAATCTTAGTATTTCCTGCCGAAAGCGCGAGCATTGACGGCGGACCGGTTCCCGGCACGGCCGGGAACGACGTCGTCCGAAAGCCATCGCGTAATTCCATACTCCGGTCAGAATCCATGTAAAGTTGGTTTTAAACCGTTCAGGCGGGGGATGTGTCCAATCATTATGGGAGGAGCGCGCAGTGGCATCGTGGGAAGCGGAAACCGCACATCACGATGACGAAACCGAACTGGTTGAGCAAGCCAGATCAGGTGATCGCGTTGCCTTCGAGAAACTGTATCGGCGGCACAGGGACCGCATATTCGGGCTGCTCTGGCGCATTTGTGGCGGCGATCGGGCCCTGGCAGAGGATCTTCTTCAGGAAGCTTTTGTGCGGGCCTGGATAAAACTGGACAGTTTCAGGGGTGAAAGCCGCTTCGGTACCTGGTTACACCGACTGTCGGTGAATGTGGCGCTCAGCGACCGGCGCATCAGGATGCGCCGCGTGGAACGTGAGACTGTCCTGGAAGGGACGGTTGAGCGAACCGTCCAGGGAGCCAGTGATGTTTATGCAGACAAGCAGATGGATCTCGAGCAGGCCATCGCGCGACTGCCGGAGCGGGCTCGAACGGTGCTTGTGTTGTACGACATTGAGGGCTATAGCCATGCCGAGATTGGTGAAATTGCCGGTATGGCAGTGGGCTCTTCCAAGGCCCAATTACATCGAGCCCGGAAACTGGTTCGGGAGGAACTGGAGAAATGAGTTCCAGGATTAGTGAAAAGGAATTATTGAGCCGCATCGCTGATTTGCCGCGAGAGATCAGGCCGGGCAGGGATCCCTGGCCTGAAATTTCCGAGAGGATTAGTCGTTCAGCATCTGCAGGTGAGCCCGGAAAGTTCAGGCGCGGCTGGATGCTGGGCGTGGCCGCTTCCGCGATTCTGGCTGTCTCTGCCGCCCTGCTGTTCGGGCCGGTTTGGATGGGTACCCGGGATGTCCCCGCTGGCTCATTGGACAGGGCAGGCGGGGCTGCGCAAGCTCAAACCAGCGGTTTGCCGGCGGCACTGGCTGTAAGTGAAGCTGAGTACCTGGCTGCATTCAGGGAGTTCATTGCCGTTGGAGAATCCCGTGAAAGCCTGCCACGGCAGGTCATTGAAAAAATTGAGACAGGTTGGACAGATTTACTGGACGTGGAATCCGCACTCGCCACGGCGTTGGCGAAAAATCCCCACGACCCGTTTTTGAATAACAGGATGCTCGAACTTCGCGCAAGACAACTTGGTTTTCTGCAACAACTTGCAACGCTTGATTCGAGTAACAGGAGAATGAGTATATGAACACCCACGTAAAGATCCACATGAAAGGCCTTAGGAATCCATGGTTCAACAGATCCGCTGCTGCTCTCGTGTGTTCTTTTGCCATGATGGTTCCTTTGAAAGGCGTCAGCGGTGAAGAGATTGACAGAACGCTCGAGATGCCGGCGGATGGGCTTGTGCTGGTCGAAAATCTTGCGGGCAGCGTGGAGATTGTGACCTGGGATCGTGCGGAAGCACAAATCAGGGGAGAAGCCGGTGATGATGTCGAAGAGGTCGAAATTCTCTCGACCGCCAAGGGTATTCAGATCATGGTGCGAAATCGCAAGGGCAAACGTCGTATCGATGGCACCGATCTCCATTTGAGGATTCCCGAATCCGCAAGCATCGAGGCGGATACGGTCAGCGCGGACATTACGGTGAGCGACAGCAGCGGGGAAACCATCACGTTGAGAACGGTCAGCGGAGACCTGGAGGTTGAAGCGGATTCGAACCGGATCGAATTGAGATCCGTCAGCGGCGATATCGAATTCGAGGGGTCTGCCGATCGATCCACGGTTGAAACCGTCAGCGGTGATATTACGCTGGCAGGTGTGAAAGGTGAAGTCAGCGCTAACGCGGTTTCAGGAGACATCTCTCTGGAAGCGGGAGAACTGGTCCGCGGCAGTTTCGAATCAGTATCGGGCGATATGACGCTGGAACTCTCAGTCGCCGATGACGGGCGTCTGGGTTGCGACTCGATGAGCGGGGACGTCATGCTGCGGCTGCCGGATTCCCAGGAAGCAGGTTTTACCGCACAGACTTACAGCGGCAGCATTCATACGGACTTCGGAAAATCAGCCACCATATCAAAAGGCCCGGGAGTCGTGCTGGATTATCGGGCTGGTGATAACGGAGCCAAGATTCGGCTTGAAACGTTCAGCGGGGACATTACCATTCGAAGTGATTAAGGAGTTGCGCTTCCCCGCTTCCGCCTACGCGGCGGAAGGCGGCAGCGCGCTCTAACTTCGTTTCAGCCGGCTGAGGATATCGTCCCTCGCGGTCCTGATCATCGAATCCCGGTCCAGTGAGGCGAGAATGGATCGGGCTGTATCGCGCGGCCCGGAACTGCCCCAGGACTTACCCCTGGAGAACCAGGTTTGAGCCATTTTTCCCGTCAGGTAGGTAGCATACCAGGCGAGTGAACCCTGGGCGGCGGCGGTCAGCGCCGTGGAAAGCCCCGCACTGGCGGTTTTGAGGACGCTGGAAACGAGGTTCATACCCCAATACGCGCCCATGAGCGCGATGAGCTGTGCGGAAATGGTAAGAAGCAGCTTGGAAGCCTCTCTGCGAGACATTCTGAAGCCATAAACTTCACCGAGGTGGATAACCATCGCGATGTCAGTGCCTGCAGCGGCCAGCAAATCGGTGATGGGCACCGGATTGAGTGCAACGAGCAGCCCTTTGCCGATGCAATAGTTGTGGATGATCTTTTCCGCCACGGATTTACGGGCCGCGACGATACGCGTAGCCACCTTCTCGTCCAATTCGCTTGCAAAGATAGCCGCATTCAGAGCAGCCAGGGTCTGGCCTTCCTTCTCGAGAATCGACCACAGGCGCTCCTTTAATCGCAACAAGTCGGGTGCCCGTTCCCTGTTCCACTCATGTTCCCGGCCGAGTCCATCTACCCGGATAACGGTTTCCGGGCGCGGGGCTGCGCTGGTGGCGATGATGCGTTCGGGGGTCAAAAACTCCTGGCATCGGTCCTGCAAACGCTGTAACAGAAGTTCGAGTTCTTCAGCCGTATATCGATCCGCTTTGTTGAGGACCAGCAACACGGTTCGGTGCCCGGTACACAGTTGCTCCAAAGCCTGGAATTCAGAGTCCGTGAGATCGCTCTCACAAAGCATCAGTGTCACATCGGCGCGTTGGCTGATTTTGTGCGCCAGTTGTTCGCGCTGCTCACCGTCGAGTTCATCTATACCTGGGGTGTCGATCAGGACGACATGACCGTCGTGAAGCGATTGCCACTCCGCCCGATCTTCACTCGTGGTTTCACCGTGCAGAGGACTGGTGCTGAAAGCGTCCCGCTGCAACAGGGCGTTGAGTAATGACGACTTGCCGACCCCCACTCTGCCGAATGCCGCAATGTGAATCTCCCCTCTGCGCAGTTTGTTGGAAATCGATTCTATCTCATCGAATTCGGCAGACAGTTCTGCCCGAACCGCAGAGGGTATGGTCGTATCTTCGATCAGTTCCCTGATATTGCGGTTTGCTTCCAGAAGATGACGTTCAGGATTCGCTTGCGCCCCGGTCTTTTCGGGAGACCGCCATTTTCGCAAAACGGACTGCACCTGATTCCAGATGGTCATGCAATAGGTCCTCGAAAGCTTCAGCGGCCGGGTAGGGCCGCAGTTCCCCGCGGCTTGCCATGGTTTCCGCGGCCGCCCTGCCCAGGCTGTCGAAGATCATGCCATAGGCCACCGCGTGAATCACGCCACCGGATATCGTGCCCACCCCGGGAAAAGCCTTGACTGCGTTGCCGGCAATGGCGAGTGTGAGCGCGGTCATGTTCTTTACCTTGCCGCCTGCCAACTCGAGGAAGGACTCAATTTCAATTTCCTTGACAGGGACGTCGTAGAGTTTGGATAGTTCCCTGATCAGGCGCGTCGCCAAAATACCCTGGATCACCAGGTCAGAGCCCGGCGCCACTGCGGCAAGTGCTCCGAATATCGCGCGACGAGAGTACTTGCTGACCAATTCACTCGCTTTCTCGTCCCGGTAACGGTCACGGGCGGCATCGAGTTTCTCGCTGGCAAGCGTCAGTACCGCGGTTTGACGCAGGGACTCCATCAGGTCCCTGTCCTGGTCCAGGTGGCGCTGAACGGTTTTTCGTAATTTCGCGATTTCCGGCTGACGGTCACGGGTGCCGCGTCGTTCAATACCCTCACCGAGCATCCGCACAACTTCCTCCCGGCCGCCTGTACTGATGGCCACGATATCGGATGCATCCAGGCCGGTCTTGTGGCTTATTTCATTGAGCAGCGTGTCCAGTTCGGATTCCGAATATCGGTCCGACTTGTTCAACGCCAGGACAATTGGTTTCTTCAAGCTCTTGAGGTATTCGATCTGGGTGGCCTGACTGCTGGTGAGATCGCTGTCACAAAGAAAAATCACGAGATGAGCGCGGCGTGTTTCGTCCAGCGCTGCGGTATCGTCTTCTAGGTTGAAGCCGGGTAAGTCCGCAATGACGACCCGGTCGCCGGATGAGGACTGCCAACTATAGTGCCGGATGACCCTGGTCGTGCCTGCTCGCGCATCGGAGTCTGCTTCGGCTTCGGGCAGTATGGCTTTAACGAGACTGCTTTTGCCGCTGCTGACCTCGCCGTAGACGGCAAGGAAAACCTCTCCTGTACCCCGCCTTCGTCGTTGTTCCCTGATTTCCTCGAGTGCTTCTGAAACATCCACACCCTGCCCGGCAGACTCCAGAAGTTCCTCCTGGAGGGCTTCGTCGCTCAATGGGCGCTTTGCAGTGCGGGATGATTTCTTTTTTGACGGTTTGAACCAGTTCCAAAAAAACACCAGTGTAAGCAGGGGTAGTCCGACGAGAATGACCGCATAGCCCAACTGAACCCAAAGCGGTGCCTGTTTGAGGTAGTGCCAAACGGTAAGCGCCGTTTCCGATGCAATGAGCACGAGAAAAAGCACAAGGAAGGCAATAATCAGGATCGCAATTGAGACGAGAAGGCGTACCGGCATGGCTTGATGAATTTGATGGCTCAAGAGCAGCATATCAAGTCCGGGCGATCCGGGCAGCTATTGTCAAGCGAACCATGCCGTTGTAAATTGAGCTCTCCGGGCACCGCGCGCCCTCCATTCCTCCGAGAGCGGAGGACACTACGCGGTGACAGGGGAAATTCATGACAGCGCCATCCGGAAAAGCGCCATCACGGAAAGTTCAAAAAGGCGGCCACTCGGCAAATAATTTCTTCAGCGATCTCGACATGGTCATGCTGAGCCATGAACTGGGCAACTCGCTCAATGGCCTGCTTGGTATGACGGGGATTCTGCGTGATTCCGGGCTCAATGCAGAGCAGGATCGGTGGGTAACGACCATAGAGCAATCCGGGCGGCAGATGCACGCCTTGATTGCGTTTGCCGGTGCAGTACACAACGGGCAGAGTCATTCGCCTGGCCAGCGCCGCCTCGATGGCCTGGAGTTGCTGGAACAAGTCGTGATCAGCCACTTTCCCGCGGCCAGGGCGCGCAAGAACCGCTTGTTGCTCGTTGCCGACCCGGATCTACCCCGGTATTGGTTCAGCGAACGCTGCCCGCTCAGGCAATTACTCGACAATCTGGTGGATAACGCCATCAAGTTTACCGAATCGGGTGATATTGTTTTACACGCGGGTAAACCCTCCGCAAACAGCGCACCGGGAGCGCTCAAACTGAAGGTCAGCGACACCGGGAGTGGCATCGCAGATTCCGTTGGTGAACGGATTTTCGACGCTTACGACCGGGGCGCCTGTACCAGCGAAGACGCGCCCCCTGGCAGTGGCCTGGGCCTGTTTATCTGCCGTCGAATCGTGACGGGCATGAATGGCTCGATTGACTTTGTACCCGGTGGCCTCGGCGGAACCTGCTTCGAGGTGATCCTGCCCGGTTTGCTGGACAAGGAGGAGGTGACCCTGCCACTTTCATCGCTTCTGACCCGTTTCCATTGCCTGCTGCGGCTTGAAGCTCCTCTGTACCAGGCCGTTGAAAATATTCTTGCCAGGCTGGGAGTGGGCTCGAGTGAATACGAACCGGGTGGGGCGGGTTGTTCCCCGTATCGGTATCCGCTCCTGGTCAGGGAGGCGCAAATGTCTGATGGCGCCCCAGGCCCGAATCTTTTACTGGAACCACAATCACCCGAATTTACAACCGGCACGAGGCTGCTGTCAGCACCGATCCTGGAATCTTCAATGGGTCTGAAGCTTCTCGAACTGGCCCTCGAATGGTGTGCCTTCAGGGCGCCTGATGGAACGCAGGGCTCAGTTCCCCGACTGCGTTGATCAGGGCCGAAAGGTGATCGGGATTCACGTCAGGTGTGATGCCATGGCCCAGGTTGAATACGTGGCCGTTGCCGTCGCCGAAGCTGTCCAGCGTAAGGCTCACGTGCTTGCGGATAACCTCAGGGTCAGCGAGTAAAACGGCGGGATCGAGATTTCCCTGCAATGCGACGCGTTCACCGATCCTGTTTCGAGCTTCGCTGAGCGAAATGGTCCAATCCAGCCCGAGGGCGTCACAACCGGAATCCGCCAGCGCCTCCAGCTGGGTGTTGCATCCTTTGCTGAACAGGATGACCGGGACGGGCCTGCCTTCGTGCTCCCGCGTCAGCCCGGATACAATCCGGGCCATGTAACGAAGGGAGAACTCCTGGTAAGCCTGGGATGACAGCGCTCCTCCCCATGTGTCGAAAATCTGTACTGCCTGGGCGCCGCTTTCTATTTGCGCGTTCAGGTAGTCAGTAACGGTGTCCGCGAGTTTTCCGAGCAGGCTGTGCGCCAGGCCGGGTTCCTGGTAGATGAGCGTCTTGGCCTTGCTGAACGTCTTGCTCGATCCGCCCTCGATCATGTACGTGGCCAGGGTCCAGGGGCTGCCGCTGAAGCCGATCAGGGGCACTTCGCCATTCAGTTCACGCCTGACCAGGGATACCGCGTCCATGACGTATCCAAGCGATTCGGAAACATCCGGGCTTGGCAAGTTTTCGATGTCCCCGGCTGAGCGGATGGGATTTTCGAACTTGGGCCCCTCCCCGGAAACGAAATAGAGTTTGAGTCCCATCACATCCGGAATGGTCAGGATATCGGAAAAGACAATGGCTGCATCCAGCCTGAACCGGCGCAGAGGTTGCAGCGTTACTTCACAAGCCAGTTCAGGCGTCTGACACAGGTTCATGAAACTGCCGGCCTCAGACCTGGTTTTCAGGTATTCGGGCAGATAACGGCCTGCCTGGCGCATGATCCAAACCGGAGTTCGCTCAACAGGCTCGCGCATCAGCGCCCTGAGCAGAAGGTCATTTTTTAGTTTCATTCGTAGTTTTCCCTGGAGGAATATTTGCTTCAGCCCGCATTGCGCTTCATTGCGTCAATGATCTCATTTCGCGTGCTTTGATTGTCCACTATTGCCTTACCGATTGTGTTCAGGAGGATCAGGCGAAGTCCGCTGACCAGCGCTTTCTTGTCCAGTTCAAGTGCTTCCGCCAGGTTTCCAATAGACAGTTGCGGCGGAATCCGGATAGGAAGATCGAAGCGATCGAGCAAGGCGGACAGCCTCTGTGCAGTGCCTGCTGCGCACAACCCGCGGGATTCGCTCAGGATTGTTGCTGTAACCATACCGATCGCAACGGCTTCTCCGTGCAGAAACTCAGAGAAAGCGGTTTCAGCCTCGAGCGCGTGCCCAAAACTGTGGCCAAAATTGAGCAAAGCGCGAACTCCTGCCTCCTTCTCGTCCAGAGCCACGATTTCAGCCTTGTTCTGAACCGAACGACAGATCATATGGTCCACGGCGTCTGCATCGCGCTCGTTGATTGCGTCCGCGTTATCCTCCAGCCAGCTAAAAAACCGGGGATCGCGTATCGCACCGTACTTGATTACCTCTGCCATCCCGGCGTTGAATTCCCTGACGGGCAGGGTGTCGAGCGTTGCGGAATCGATAATGACAGTCGCTGGCTGGTGAAAAGCGCCGATCAGATTCTTTCCCTTAACGTGATTGATTGCCGTCTTGCCCCCGACCGACGCGTCCACCTGCGCCAAAAGCGTAGTAGGCGCTTGCAAAAACCGGACACCACGCATGTAACAGGCAGCCGCGAAGCCGGTGATATCTCCGACAACGCCTCCTCCCAGCGCGATAATGCTGGTGTCCCGGCGGGCCTGCATGCCGATCAGCTTGTCAATAATTCCGCACCAGGTTTCCGCGGTCTTGATCTGCTCGCCGTCCGGAATGACATGCACATCGAAATCCAGTTTGCCAAGAGCCGACCTTACCGCCTCCAGGTAAAGCGGCGCGACAATGTCGTTACTGACCACCAGGATTTTTCCACCGCCCAGGTGTTTTCGCCAAAGCGAACCTTCTTCAAGAATACCTCTGCCCAGGTAAACCGGATAACCATTCGCCGCCAGGTTGACTTCGATTGTTTTCATTTCGGCCTCCAATGGGAGCGAATGATGGTGCATAGTTCCGTTGCTGCAGCTTCAAGACCCCGGTCCTGCGCCGGAAATTCGATGTCCGCCAAGGCTTCGTACAAAGGATTTCTTTCTTCTGCAAGGCGGGCCAGTTTCTCCTCCCGGTCGTCCGTTTGCAACAGGGGACGGGATTTATCGCGAGCCAATCGCCGGAGTTGTTGTCGAACCGAGGTTCTGAGATAGACCACGAGGCCCCGGTCACTCAGCAGTTCACGGTTTTTCTCACTGACGACAGTTCCTCCGCCCGTCGCAAGCAGAACACCTTTACGTGCTGTCAACTCTTTCAGCATGCGGGTCTCCCGGTCGCGGAATCCGGATTCACCCTCCACATCGAAAATCAGGCTGACGCTGGCGCCGGTCCGGGCTTCCAGTTCATGATCACAATCCAGGAAATCAAGCTCGAGCTTTTTTGCCAGGCGCTGGCCAATAGTGGTCTTTCCCGAACCCATGGGTCCAATCAGGTATACGTTGGTTTGCGGCTCATCCATGGCGTAGCTGGCCGCGTGCAACCGGCCCCGACTTTGGGTACCATTGCCCGGATTCCGGGACATCCCCGTGGCAGAGTTCAATGATCCGCTTTTTCATACTGTTTACTATATTGCTGATTGGCCTTTTCACGCTGGAGATTCTACAGCCGGCGGAAAAGTACGTCATCCTGCCTTTTACTTCGTTTATCGCCGACATCAGCGTGTGGATCGTGCAGTTTTTCGATGACAACGTTATTGCGATTTCGAACGTCATTCGCGACAAGACCACGGGTTTCGGCGTTCGCATCGAGCGCGGCTGTAACGGAGTGGAAGCGGTCATCATTCTGTTTTCTGCCATTTTTGCTTTTCCGGCACCCATCAAGCACAAATTGGTCGGATTTGTCATCGGTTTTTTTGCCATCCAGCTACTCAATCTGGTCCGGATCGTGAGCCTCTTTTACCTGGGCCAGTGGAACCAGGTCGCCTTCGAGTGGTTCCATCTTTACCTGTGGCAGGCACTCATCATTCTCGACGCGCTCGTTGTCTGGCTGATCTGGCTGAGGACATTACCTCAGGCCAAGGCGCGACGGCAGCGAGAAGCTGAGGAGGCTAGTGAGTCCAGCGGATGAGTCTCAGCGAAGAAATCATCCGCGAATTCAACAAGGCATTCAAGAAGGCCCGTGTTTCGGGTGAGCCGGAACCGACGGCAATGGTCCTTGCCACCAGTGATTGCAATGGTTCAGTCACCTCGCGTACCGTGTTGCTCAAGGCACTGGATGAGAATGGTTTTGTCTTTTTCACAAACACGCAGAGCACCAAAGGAAGGCAGCTGGCAACCTGCCCCAGGGCCGCGGCGACGTTTCTCTGGAAAGCCAGTGGATGCCAGGTACAACTCGTGGGGACCGTGACCTGTGTTGACAATGAGGCAGCCGACGCCTATTTCTCGACGCGCGACAGGAGCAGCCAGATTGGCGCATGGGCTTCCGACCAGTCCGCACCGCTGGACAGCCGTGAAACGCTGCTGAAAAGGGTCAGGGATTTGGAGGAAAAATTTGATAGCCGGGAAGTTCCACGCCCTCCGCACTGGACGGGTTACGTCCTCAACCCGGAGACGGTCGAATTCTGGTGGCAACGTGAGTTCCGGTTGCACGACCGGTTCCTCTACACCCTCGAAGACGGCACTTGGACGAAGCAGAGACTGAATCCCTGAGGCCACGAGATCACCTTGTCATCCCTCACCAAATCAATCGAAATAGCGACTCCTGGCCGTGGATTCCACGAGATCAGTGCCGAGTTGCAGGGCGTCGTGAGGCAGAGTTCGGTGCCGGCTGGTATTTGCCATGTATTCCTGCGTCACACCAGCGCCTCCCTCCTGCTGACGGAGAATGCCGATCCGGATGTGCGCAGGGACCTTGAAAACTTTATCAGCAAACTGGCCCCCGATGGCGATCCGGATTATTTCCACTCCATGGAGGGGCCGGACGATATGCCTGCCCACATCCGGTCGGTACTGACTTGCTCGGAGCTGACTCTGCCCATTCGTGAGGGCAGGCTCGCGCTGGGAACCTGGCAAGGCGCTTACCTGTGGGAACATCGCTACCGTCCGCACCGACGCCGCCTCGACGTGACCATCATCGGATTGCCGGAAACCTGATAGCCGCGCGTTCCGGTCTCGCCGGCTTTCTGTAGAGTAATTCCAGAATGGTGTCGGGTAGCGGTTTGCAGGACCGTCATCTGCCGGGAGCAGATGATCGAGCGAACAGGGATGTCTCGAGCGTGTCCTGCAAACTGCTACCCGATACCTACGAAGTACACACTTTAGGCCAGACGCCGGCGAGGCCGGTTCACACGAAGATCGAGTTCTGGTGCCGGGCTGGTTGGTGTAGCCAGAGGGCCGGCCCGATTAAGCAGTCGAGCGAAGCCGCCTTCAGCTTCGAAGAAGCTGGAGCAGGGAAGCGAGACTACTCCGTGTAGAACTGCTGCTTGAATTTAACAACCAGTGGTTCCGCTTCCCCATCTATCGAAACCTCGAGGTTAAACCGGTAGGTTTCCATATTGTGCACGGGGAATTCTCCGATGTAATAGATGGCGCCCTCGGAATCCTTCACTTCCCGAATCTCAATATCCCGCCGCTGGCCAGTCAGATTGATCGCATTGGCCGAGACCGCCGCACCGACCGGTGTGCCCGGTGTGTCCATGACTTTTTTCAAAACAGTAATATTCAACAACGCCCGGCTCGACGACCGCTGGATGCCATAACCCTTGGCTACCTGGGGTGGGATCAGGTTGGTGTTCAGTGCATTGTAGTGGACGACGAATTCACCAAAGTCCTGGGACTGTTGCGCCGTGCCGATCAGCGGGAAAGACAGGGCGCCGAGCAAAAGCAGGAAAAGTGCAAACTGTTTCATTTCAAAATTCCATATACCAGGGTTTAACTGATTCACCATCCTAGCAGAACAAGCAGAAATCGTATCGCAATAAGCGCGAATATGGGGGAAAGATCGAAGCCTGCAACCGGAGGAATAACTTTTCTGAAAGGACGCAGCACGGGCTCCGTGAGCTGATAGATAAGAGGAATCACCGGGTGGTGCAGTCTGGGTCCTGCCCAGCTGAGGATAACCATTACTATGATCAGGAAAAAATAGGTCCAAAGCAGCGTTGCCATTAGCTTAATGATGCTGAAAAAGGCGATCTGTTCCAGGGGTATGACCTTCGATCCAATCCGGCTGATGATCCATATGCTGAAAAACTCGAGGATAAGCATCAGCAGGACCGAAGCCGTATCCAGCCGCCTGATCGATGGAACAATCCGTCTCAAAGGCACCAGTACAGGATTGGTCACTTTCACCAGGAACTGGCAGACCGGGTTGAAGAAATCCGCCCTTACCCACTGTAATAACAAACGCAACATCACGGCTGCAATGTACAAATCGATCAAAGTGCCGATCAGGTATGAAAACGCACTGGCGCCGGTGTTATTCACGCTCAATCCTCTCGTTCAGACTATTCCAGTGCCAATTCCCGGCTGCGGTCCCTTGCGGCCTCGGCTGCTCGAAATACCAGTTCGCGAAATCGTCCATCTTCCATCACCACCATGGCGGCTTGTGTGGTCCCACCCGGCGAAGTGACCTGCAGTCGCAGCTCTTCAGCCTCGCCCGGGCTGCTGGCTACCATGGCGCCGGCCCCGAAGCACGTTGCCGCAGCGAGGCGCTCTGCGGTTTCGGCAGGCAAGCCGAGTTCCCGGGCAGCTGCCGCCAGCGCTTCGGTCAGCAGGAAAAAATAGGCTGGACCGGTGCCGGAGATTGCCGTCACCGCATCCATCAGGGATTCATCTTCAAGCCACACGACCTCGCCCGCGGCAGAGAGAATTTCCGCGGCTTGATCACGGTGCAGCCTGCTGCAATTTCTGCCGGCAACAATGCCCGTGATCCCGTGACCGATCAGGGCCGGTGTATTGGGCATGGAGCGGATAACCGGCAGTTCACTGCCCAGCTGCCCTTCGATGGCGTCAATGGTGGTTCCGGCGGCGATGGACAACAGCAACTGTCCGGGGCGCACACGTCCTTCCAGCTGGCGGAGGACGAGCGGCATGGTCTGGGGTTTTATGGCCAGCAAAATGACGTCCGCATCCCGGATGGCGGCGGTCGAATCCGTGTAAGTCTCCACGTCGAAGGTTTTCGCCAGGTGTTTTCTCGCCGCGTCGCTCGGGTCACTGACACGGATTTTGATATGGGCCCTGGGGGGATTCGCCAGCCCGCTGATCAATGCGGTCGCCATGTTTCCGCCGCCAATAAAGGTGATCAACATATGATTCCAAATCCTCTTGCTCGTTAAGCTGAGTTGCTTTCAGGCCTGGGGCCAAGAAGGGCGGTTCCAACCCGGACCATCGTGCTTCCGTGCATGATGGCAGATTCAAGGTCGTCTGACATGCCCATTGAAAGCGTATCCATTTCCACGCCTTCGGCCAGTAGCTCATTAAACAGTTGGTTCATGCGCTCGTAACTGCTCGAGGAGTCATGCCCGGCAGAGGCCATTCTCGGAATGGTCATCAATCCGCGAAAACTCAGATGGGGTAGATCCAGGGTGGCATGGACCAGTTCCCTTACCTTTTCGGGCATGACACCGCCTTTCTGCGGCTCACGGTCGATGTTTACCTGGATACAGACATTCAATGCCGCTAGTTCGGCGGGGCGCTGATCCGACAATCGTCGTAAAATCTTGAGCCGGTCCACACTCTGAACCCACTGGAAATGTTGTGCCGCTTCCCGGGTTTTGTTGGATTGCAGAGGGCCAATGAAGTGCCACTCGATGTCCAGATCACGCAGCTGCGCCATTTTTTTGACCGCTTCCTGAACGTAATTCTCGCCAAAAGAAGCCTGGCCCAAGCCGTAAAGTGCCAGAATTCGGTCGACGCCATGCTTTTTGCTGACCGCCAATATGGCGATTTCAGAAGGGTCCCGGCCCGCTTTTGAGCAGGCTGAGTCAACCCTTGAACAAATATTATGAAGATTCTCTTTTAAGTTATTCATCTTGCAGGAAGAAGCGGCTTGATCTATGGTTATGGCTGGTGCGTGTCAATCATGGACAGGAAACATGCATCCTGTTGCTGTTGCTAATGCATTGTAACGCGACCTGAGTAGTTTCAAGGAGGGAATATGGACATTGCTGAACTGCTTGCATTTTCAGTAAAAAATAACGCTTCGGATTTGCACCTTTCATCCGGGCTGCCACCCATGATCCGTGTAGACGGAGATATTCGCCGGTTGACGCTGCCCGCACTGGATACCGCGCAACTTCAGGAGCTGGTTTACAGCACCATGAGCGATGCACACCGGCGCGATTTCGAAGCAAATCTCGAAGTTGATTATTCGTATGCGGTACAGGGTCTGGCACGTTTCCGTGTCAATTGTTTTCACCATGACAGGGGTGTCGGCGGTGCCTTCAGGACCATCCCGGACTCCGTCTGGACACTCGAAGATATTGGAGCGCCCCCGATATTCCGTGACATTATTGACGCACCAAGAGGTTTGATTCTGATGACCGGCCCCACGGGATCCGGTAAATCGACAACTCTTGCCGCGATGATCGATCATCTCAACAACCAGGTCGAGGGGCATGTTCTCACCATCGAAGATCCCATCGAATTCGTGCATCGAAGCAAGAAATGCGTGATAAACCAGCGCGAGGTGCACCGGGATACGCACGGTTTTAACCAGGCTTTGAGGGCTGCCCTGCGTGAAGATCCGGATATCATCCTGGTGGGTGAAATGCGCGATATCGAGACGATACGCCTTGCATTGACCGCTGCCGAAACCGGCCATCTGGTGTTTTCGACACTCCATACGAGTTCAGCGCCTAAAACCATTGACCGTATCATTGACGTCTTCCCCGCTGGTGAAAAGTCCATGGTGCGTTCAATGCTTTCAGAGTCGATGCGTGCAACGATCACGCAGACGCTCCTGAAACGTGTCGGCGGCGGCCGCGTGGCGGCTTGGGAAATCATGGTGGCTACACCCGCTATACGTAACCTGATCAGGGAAGACAAGGTGGCGCAAATGTACTCGGCCATCCAGACTGGTCAGAACGCCGGAATGCAAACGCTTGACCAGGCACTGGAAGCACTGGTCTCGCGTGGCATCGTTAACAAGCTGGAAGCAGCCAGAAGGGCTGTGGACAAACGGATGTTCCAGTAGGAGGCAGGGGCATGAATGTCATCGACAATTGGCTAAAGCAACTTCACGATGAAGTCGGATCGGATCTTTTCGTTACGGTGGATGCGCCGCCCTGTATCAAAGTGCATGGGAAGATCAAACCCATCTCGACGGACCTGATGATTCCCGAAAAATGCCGGGAAGTCGTACTCAGCCTGATGAACGAGAGGCAAAAAGAGGAATTCCGCAACACGCAGGAACTCCAGTTCGCCTATTCACTGGGGCCGGACGTGCGTTTCAGAATCAGCGCCTTTGTACAGCAGGGAATGACCGGCATGGTTTGTCGGCGGATCGAAACTCGTATCCCGAATTTCGAAGAACTGGGTTGTCCCGACGTTATGTCGGAACTGTCGCTCGAGAAGCGCGGCATCATCTTGTTTGTCGGTGCAACGGGCACCGGTAAATCGACTTCCATGGCGGCCATGGTTGGGTATCGCAACCAGCGCATGACCGGACACATCATCACCATCGAGGACCCGATCGAGTACGTGCATCAGCATGGCAAAAGTCTGATCACACAGCGTGAGGTCGGTATCGACACGGAGTCGTTCGAGATCGCGCTAAGAAATACGCTCAGGCAAGCGCCGGATGTGATCCTGATCGGCGAGGTGCGCACCCGCGAGACGATGGAGCATGCGATCACGTTTGCTGAAACCGGACACCTCGTGCTGGCCACGCTTCATGCCAACAATGCGAACCAGGCTATGGACCGCATCCTGCACTTCTTCCCGGATGAGATGCGGGAACAACTCCTGATGGACTTGTCCTTCAACCTCAAAGCGACCATCGCCCAGCAATTGATACCGGCCGTTGACGGCTCACGCCGCTGGGCAGCGTTCGAAGTGCTGATGGCGACACCGCTGGTCAAGGACCTGATCCGTAAAGGTGAAGTCGATGAACTGAAACTCGTGATGAGGGACTCCGGTCACCACGGCATGATTACCTTTGATCAATGCATGTTCAACATGTACAAGGAAGGCAAGATTTCCTACGATGATGCATTGCGCCACGCTGATTCGGCCAATGAAGTAAGGCTGATGATCAAGCTCGACGAAGGCGGTGATGCTGAGACTCTGGCCAAAGGGCTGGAAGGCGTCGAAGTCCTGGGAGATGATTTCTGATCCATGCGCGTCTTGATTATCGAAGACAACCCGGACATTGCAGCCAACCTGGGTGATTACCTGGAAGATCATGGCCACACGGTGGATTTTGCCGGCGACGGCATCACCGGTCTCCACCTGGCCGTAGTAAACGAATTCGATGCCATTGTGCTTGATCTGGCTTTGCCGGGTATGGACGGTCTCGACGTCTGCCGCAAACTGCGTACCGAGGCCAGCAAGGACACGCCCGTCCTGATGCTGACAGCACGGGACCGGCTTAAGGATAAGCTCGCCGGTTTTGAAACCGGCGCGGATGATTACCTGGTCAAGCCGTTCGAACTGCAGGAAGTTGAGGCCAGGCTTAACGTGCTGGCTGGCCGCGGCCGCCGCCGTAACCTCAGGGAACTCAAGGTTGGCGACCTCTCCTACAACCTGGATACGCTGAACGTCAGCCGTGGCGACAAGGATATTTACCTGAATCCCATTGGCCTGAAATTGCTGCATTGCCTCATGGACGCTTCTCCCAACGTGGTTTCGCGTTCAGAACTGGAGATGGAGGTCTGGGGTGAGGAAATGCCTGACAGTGACAGCCTGCGGGTCCATATTCACTCACTTCGCAGCGCCATCGATAAGCCATTTGGCAGTAACATGATCCAGACTCGCCACGGGATTGGTTACCGCCTGGTGGAGCCGGATGCAGTATCGTCGTAGGCTTCGAAGCCGGATCGTTGTTTCATTTCTGCTTTTCGGGACACTTCTGAGCGCCCTGTTCGCGCTGAGCACCCTCTTTCTTCAAAACAACATCGAAGATCAGTTGATCGGCGAAACGCTGAAACAGGAACTGGACAGCTACGTAACCCAGTTGCGCCTGGACCCGTCGGTGGTGGAGCCTTTTTACACCAGGATCCAGGGGTATATCACGAGGCCGGGTGATCCGAACAAAACGGTAAGCGCGGAAGTCCGCGATCTTCCAACCGGCGTTCACGACGTGAAGATCTCAGGCGGTGCATTCAAAGCCGCTATCCGCAAAGAGGAGGACCTCTGGGCTTTCCTGATCTATGACGTCAGCGACAATCAGCGGCTCAAGCAAAGGCTGATATTTGCGCTGATCGGCGCGGTGTTGTTGTTTTCCGTGCTGTCTTTCATGATGGGGGCCTGGTCATCCCGCCGGGTGATGAAGCCCGTGACCGACCTGGCGGCCAGACTGGATACGCTCAGCGAAGAAGGCAAGCCGGAACGATTGTCAGAGCATTTCGCCGATGACGAGGTGGGTCAACTGGCTGATGCTCTGGACAGTTACGCAGACCGCCTGCATCACCTGGTCGAACGCGATCGCGAGTTCAACGCGGATGTCAGCCACGAATTGCGTTCTCCACTCACGGTAATAACAGGCGCCACCGAATTATTGCTGGCGCAGCCGGATCTCGACGAGAAAGTTCGGACACGCCTGCTTCGAATTGCGCGAGCGGCCCGGCAGTCAGCTGATATCACAACGGCTCTCCTGCACCTGGTCAGGGCTGAACAGGGCATCGACAAGGACAGTACTGCTCACGATGTCGGCCGTATCGTCAACGAAGTCGTGCACCTCTACGAACCGCTGGTTGGTAACAAACCACTGGTGCTTCGTGTCAGGGAGGAGGACCGGCTAAGCGTTATCGCGCCGGAATCCGTAGTGGCCGTAACCGTGGGTAACCTGATCGGAAATGCAATGCGCTACACACCGGAGGGCGAGGTGATGATCACCATCGGGAACGGCCGTGTCAGGGTTGAAGACACGGGTCCCGGAATTCCGGAACAGGATCTCGAGCGGGTATTCGAACGTCATTACCGTGGTGAGAACATTGCGGGTAAGGGAGCGGGGCTGGGGCTCGCCATCGTCAAACGCTTGTGCGAACTTTATGGCTGGTCCATTCATTTCAGTAACCGGCCGGCCGGCGGCTTGCGCGCCGAGCTGAGATTTTTTGGAGAATGATATGGCGATCATTGCCTGTCCGGAATGCGGGAAGAAAATATCCAGCAAGGCGGTCATATGCACTTACTGTGGATTTCAAACGGGCGAGGTGACCGAGGAAGATCTCGAAGTTTTTCGTGCGCGAAGATTGCGCGACCGGATCTACAGGCTGAACATGATCAGTTACCTGGTCATCACGGTGTTCGTCGCCGCTTTTGGCTGGTACTGGTGGGATTCCAGGGGATTCGCCGAAGCCCCTTCGGCAGGACCTTTCATACTGATGGGCCTGGCCGCTTTAGCTTACCTGGTGGTGCGGGCTTTCCTGTTCCGCAACCGTCAGATTCAGAGAGTAATGCGGCGTAAGTTGAAAATGAGCAGCGACCTGAGGAGAAACCTCTGAAAACGCCCTGAGCAATCTCTTGGGCATCCCGGACGCAAGCAAAGCAGTTTTGGAGCGACAGGCGACCCACGGCCCACCGTCACTTCCTCAAGGCTTCTTGCCCTGCGGGCAAAACGCCATTCGTTCGTTTCTGGCCTGACCCTGGTTGGGTAAGTCGAGCGAAGCGAGCGATACCAGAAGGGTCGTGCGCCCATTGCGTGCGGTCGAGCACAGCCGCCTTCCGCCGAAGGCGGGAGCAGGGAAGCGAGACTCCTTAATTCCTCACTGAATGCGTTTTACCTTGCATTCAGAGCCAAATCCTTCGATTTTCAGCCTCCAGGTTCCGAACATCCCGGGTTTGATTATCACTACAGGATTTTCCATATCCTTGGTGTAAAACTTGTCCTTGTCGGCCTGCAACCAGATCATTCCGTTTTCCAGCTTGAAAACGGTTTGTCCATCCCAACCGCTGAAATTCCCGACGATGCGGCTGGTAATTTCCGAACGATCCTCATCATTTTCGGATTTCAGCCCGCGCCGATCCTGGGCCGGGGCTGAGGTTCCGGCCGAGGCAGTCCCCGCTCGGGGTGAATCCAGAGTGGCCACAGAGTGTCTGCGAATCCAGTTATTCAATGCTTCCAGCTCAGCCTGGCTGAGTTTGTCCAGGCCGGACGCTGTGAATTCCTTACCCGACATCTGTTCTTCGAGCGATGAAAACCCTTCAGCTGCCATGAGTGAGAGACTGGCGACGAGGCAGAGCATTGCAAAAAGAAGTCTGTTCATTTCTTAACCTTCATACGCGAAACCGCGCAATATTATCACGAACCAAATTAACAGTGTGCCGGGCTGGACTGGAATTTTAGAGGTCTTGCTTGTACCGAACGTAGGGGATGCGGCCGTAAATCGACTCGAAAGGATCGACCGGCTGACTATCGCTACTGGCGCTGTTTTCTGTCCCGGCGTTGAGCACATTGCTCGCACCGACACTTAGATTGGCGTTCCAGGGTGTGCGCCAGGTGAAGTGCACGTCGAAGGTGGTCAGGCTGTCAACGCTGTTACGGTTGAGAAAGTCAACGGAGTCGCGATAAAAGCCCTGGATGCCGCTGCTGAGTGATCCCCGGCTCCATTCGAGATTCATTCTTGCGGAGTTGAAGGGCTCCGCCAATGTCCAGGAAAGGGCCTCGGAATTATTTGAGTAGATTCCCTGGTAATCGGTGTCGAGTACCCGGGTGAATGCCAGGCCCAGGCGGACATCGCCAGCGGTATCGGTAGCGATACCCACCTTGAAATTGAGGTTTACACCGCTGGCTTTACTGTTCAGGTACTGCAGAGGATCGCCGCCGTTGGTGACCATGAGAGGATTACCGAGATTCGGGGACAGAAGGCTGTTGCCCATGACGGTTTGCCCGTTGAAACGGTTCACCTGCCTGACACTCGACTGGTTCACTTCAGAATCCTGCGTGAACCAATTGATCGATGCTGAGGCGTTTCTGAAGTCCATCTGCGCCCCCAGACTGATCCGTTGCTGGTCGCTCGTAGCCAGCGGTTCGTTGACGAACCGGCAGCCAGATGCAGTGTAGGAGTCAGCGCGCAGCACGCCGTTCATGCACTGTATGCTGCCCAGCGAATGGAACCTCGCCGAACCGAGTTCTTTATCGACGCCGGCGTTCAGGCTGAACTTGTCGCTTAACGGCAAATTCAATGTTGCATCCAGCCCCAGCAGGTTAGAGCCATTGTCGAGCACGCGGGTGCGCGAACGGCCGGTCAGCGACAGCGGCTGGTTTAGCTGGAGTTGCAGTTTTCGAGTTTCACTGCCACCGAGGTCGAAGTCCAAACCCGCGTCGCGGTCCAGCATCAGTGGAAATGAGGGAGATTCAGCCTGGTTCTCATTCGACATCAGGCTGAGTGTCTCGTTGGCGAGGATCGAAGCAGGTGTCGGGGCTTCTTCAGCTTGAAGACCGGCAGACACCAGGCACAACGAAAGGCAGGAAAGCAGAGTCCCCACGCCGATCGATTTATGTGTCGAGCCGATACTCATAGGCCAAACCATTCGGATCCGTTTTTATCCCGTTAATTAAGTTGATCGCAACTTAGAGGACCGGATTCACTAAAAGTTTAATTCAATACTAGCAAATTTCTACAATAATAGCGTGACGAAAATCAACATCGAAGACTGATATACTGCGATTTTTGTCAGGATTACGATCAAACATGGTAAGTATTCACACCCCCATTTGCGATTTTGGAGCGCCCGCACCGGATTTCAGTCTTCCGGGCGTCGACGGCAAAACCTGGACGCTGGAGGATTGCCGAGGCCCAAATGGATTGCTGGTCATGTTTATCTGCAATCATTGTCCTTTTGTAAAGGCAATCAACCGCAAGCTGGTCAGGGATGCTGCTGAGCTCCTGCAATTGGGTGTCAACAGTGTTGCCATCATGCCGAACGATACCAACACCTACCCTGAAGATTCCCTGGAAAACATGAAAAAGGTGGCTCGGGTTTTTGCTTACCCATTCCCCTACCTGATCGATGAATCACAGGAAGTCGCCCGGGCCTACGGCGCGGTATGCACACCGGATTTTTTTGGCTACAACGCCGATCTGGGATTGCAATACCGTGGGCGTCTGGACGAAAGTGGGCGGCAAGCCGATAAGGGAGATGTACGACGCGATCTTTTCCTGGCAATGATTCAGGTTGCCGAGACCGGTCACGGTCCGGTAAACCAGGTGGCATCTATTGGATGTTCGATTAAGTGGCGCGATGAAAAAGGGCCAGCTTGAGCAAGGGTTCGCGCAAATCCGGAATCCAGCCATACAGTTCTGCTTGATATAGAGGAATAAGACATGAGCAAAGTACTACTCGTGGGTTTTGACTGCAGCGAATGCAGCGGCCGGGCGCTGGAATATGCGGTGGAATGGGCTGAGGCATCGAAGCATCAGCTGATCATTGCGCATGTTATCGACTGGTCCCCCTACAGTTTCAACACACCTCAGGAAAACGAAGAGCGCCACAAGCGCCGCGAAGCTGAACTGGATCGTGCACACAAAGAAATTATCGATCCCGTGGTCAGTGAGCTTCGGGAAAGGGGCGTATACGCAAGGGGCGTCATCCGGCATGGCCACCCTGCTGAAACACTGTGCGCAGTGGCCGAGGAATTTGGCGTGACCAATATCATTATTGGCAAAACGGGTTCTTCGCGTATCAAGACCCAGTTATTCGGCAGCGTTGCCAACACCCTCGTGCAAACCTCGCAACAGGCCGTGACAGTTGTTCCCTGAGCCATATCTGCGACCTGGAGAGTCGAATGCGTAAATTAGGAATTGGCCCAGCGCTGGCCCTGACCGGTTTGTGGGCACCGGCGGCTGCCTTTGCACAGGAAGGGGTAGATCAGCAGATAAACCAGGCGGTGAAACCTTTTGCGGACGCGGTGTCCGGGTTTATTTTTTATTCCTTTCCCCTGGGCGGTGTTCAGATCCCCTTCGTTCTGGTGTGGCTCATTTTGGCAGCCACGATATTTACCTTCTACTTTCGATTCATCAACATTCGCGCGTTCCGGCATGGTTTCCAGCTTGTCAGGGGAGACTACAGCGATCCGCTGGCGGCAGGCGAGGTTACCCATTTTCAAGCGCTGGCCACCGCATTGTCGGGAACGGTCGGCCTGGGCAATATTGCGGGCGTCGCTGTTGCCGTATCGCTCGGTGGACCCGGAGCCACTCTCTGGATGATCCTTGCCGGTTTGCTCGGCATGTCATCGAAATTCGTCGAATGTACGCTGGGCGTGAAATACCGTAACGAGTATACAGACGGTACCGTTTCCGGTGGGCCGATGTATTACCTGTCCAAAGGTCTCGCCGAACGCAGCGGCAAGTTGAAAATCCTGGGTAAGGTTCTTGCATTTCTGTTTGCGATTTTCTGTATTGGAGGATCTTTCGGCGGGGGCAATATGTTCCAGGCCAATCAAAGCTTCTCGCAGCTGGTGTCGGTTACCGGAGGCGAGTCGAGTTGGCTGGCGGATAAAGGCTGGTTGTTCGGGGTCGTTGTGGCGACACTGGTCGGCCTGGTCGTCATCGGCGGTATTCGGGGCATTGCCCGAGTGACATCGAAAATCGTACCCTTCATGGCCGTGGTATATGTTACGGCCGGACTGGTCATAATCTTCATCCACATGTCGGAGGTGCCCCTGGCCTTCTCGGCAATTGCGTCCGGCGCATTCACCGCCGAAGGCATTTCCGGAGGTGTGATCGGCGTGCTGTTCCAGGGCTTTAAACGGGCCGCGTTTTCGAACGAGGCCGGCATCGGTTCGGCAGCCATCGCCCATTCTGCGGTTCGCACCAACCGACCGGTTACAGAAGGTTTCGTCGCACTCTATGAGCCGTTCGTCGACACCGTGGTGGTCTGTACAATAACAGCGCTGGTCATCGTTATTACCGGCACCTGGAATCCTTCCGTCGATCCCAGCCAGGGCGTCGCGCTGACTTCAGCGGCGTTCGAATCGACCATTTCCTGGTTTCCCTGGGTGCTGACGGTAGCGGTGATCCTGTTTGCATTCTCCACCATGATTTCGTGGTCTTACTACGGCCTGAAGGCCTGGACTTATATTTTTGGCGAATCGATGATAACGGATGTCGTGTACAAGCTGCTGTTCCTGTTCTTCATTATTCTGGGCTCGTCGATGAAACTGGGTTCCGTCATTGATTTTTCGGACGCGATGATCTTCGCCATGGCTTTTCCCAATGTGCTCGGTATCTATTTCCTGCTGCCGGTCGTGAAGAAGGAACTGGACGCATATTGGGCCGATTACAAAGCCGGAAAGCTCAAGAAATTCGGCAAAGCGGCCAACCGCGGCTGACCCGTGTCAAACCTTGTCGAAAAATAGTAGGCGGATCATGCACCGCCCCTTGCCCCAGTTGGCCACAATGGGCAGAATTCCAGTATTGATCTGTTCCGGCTAAGACACCTCCTTAACCAGAAGCTATTCCAGCACCTGACACCGATACGGGAAATCCAAATGCCAACTCGATCAGAACTCGCAAATGCGATACGCGCCCTCTCCATGGATGCCGTCCAGCAGGCGAACTCCGGGCACCCGGGTATGCCAATGGGCATGGCGGACATTGCCGAGGTCCTGTGGCGGGACAACCTGAAACACAACCCGCTCAACCCGGACTGGGCGGACCGGGACCGCTTCGTACTCTCTAACGGTCACGGTTCCATGCTGCTTTATTCCCTGCTGCATCTGAGCGGGTATGACCTCCCGCTGTCAGAGTTGCGCAATTTCCGGCAGATGCATTCGAAGACCCCGGGGCATCCCGAGTACGGTGAAGCACCGGGTGTCGAGACCACCACGGGCCCACTCGGCCAGGGTGTTGCCAATGCCGTTGGGATGGCGCTTGCGGAAAAAGTCCTGGCGGCAAGGTTCAACCGGGTGGCAATGGTGTTCAAGCACAAGGGTGTTTGCTCGATGGCGTTTGATCATATCTGCCCGGCGGTTACGCTGGAATGCGGCTTGCCCGGGGATCCCAAAGGCATCGAGCACGCCCGCCGTTTCGTCGAAGGCATGCTGACCCTGGACCAATTGCCAGACACCAAACCGACCCGCCACGCACTACACCTGGTCGAGTCACACCTGACGTTGAATATCCCCGAGCACGTCAGTTTCGAGTTTGATCCGGATGCCGATGTCGATCTACGCTTCGACACCGATATCGAAGACCACAACTTTACCCTGATCGATCCACACCAGGTGTTTGGCTATACCCGAGTCGCGCGCCCGATATCAATAACCGATTCGGACGGACATGACGTTACCGATGAAATCGTACGTGTCGAAGAAGGGAAAATTTATCTCAATAATACCCTGATGCCGGCCATGCTGACGCGCGACAAGCTGGTGATACGCCAGGATTGCCTGTGCCATTTAATGCAGGATTACATCGCCCACGAGGTTGAACTGTAGCAGTTCGA
>CAMYKC010000001.1 GCA_947258865.1 uncultured Lysobacterales bacterium | reverse complement strand
CGTTCTGTCTAAAAATCCCGGTGGAACACTGGCCCAAGAACGTCCGCCGCCAAATCCAATTGAATGGCCGCCGGCCACGGGAATTATCCGATAGCGGTTCTGCGGCTGCTGAATACCGATCAGGTAGACTTAGACAGCCGGCTCCTTTTCCAGCATCATTCGATGCTGATGGATAGATAGAGGTCCCAGTGTCCCGAATCCGGAAATTCAGCAAATACCTGTTGCGCACTTGTTCGAGCGCGATTTTTTTGCTGTGCCCTGTTGCCGGGGTCCAGGCAGGCGGAGGGCTGGTGATCGAGGATGATATTTGCATCATCTGGATCGATTTCTACTCGGCGCACTTCACCGCGTATCAACCAGGCTCCAGTGGTAACGAGCAATTCTGCGAGCAACTGCCAAACATTGGAGAAACCATTTTCGTTCTCGATTATCTGCATCAGAGCCTGAAGGAAGTCCCGGTGGATTTCCGCATAATCCGGGATGTGACCGGGCAGGGCCGTTTCGTCAAGCTCAAGCACGTTGAGGCCCTTGAAGATATTGAGCGGCATACGGTTTTCTACCAGCCGCCCATCATTCGCCCGGATGCGTCTCTCAAGATTGAATATGATTTCAAGGAAAAAGGCGTTTACCTCGGGATCGTTTCAGCCGGACATCCAAGCAAGCAGACAACGTACACTGCCGTGTTTCCATTCGAGGTCGGTGCATCCGGGCGCAGCTATCTTCTTCCGCTGGTGTTGTTGCTGGCCGGCGTGGCATTCCTGGCCATGCGCCGATACCGGAGTACGTCGCCAGCACCGTCCAAACAAGGAGTGACACGATGAATCGGCGCTGGGTGCTGGCCCTGGCCCTGTTGTTGGCCATTGTGTCCTACCCGCCCCAGTGGTACCCCATGACCCTCAGGTTAAAACTGACTGAGTGGTTCGGCGCCGCGGGATTCCGCGAACTTCCTGAGTCGTTGGCCACGCAAGTCACCGCGCCTGAACCCTTTTGTCCACCGGACCCGGAGGGCTGGCGAGACCGACAGTCGATAGAAGGCCTGGAAATCAGCGAATCCGCTTCCTGTACAGCAGATAATCCTTTCGCGGTCGCAGCCTTCGTGCGCGGCAGCAATAATGTCTCGCAAAACACCCTGATGAAAAGTGGCCTGGCGGCCGATGCGGTAGAAAAGGGCCGCGACCTGGACGGCGATGGCGATCCCGACGAAATCCATATCCGGCTCGAAGTAGCAGAGCTCAACGGGGGGTCCGCGCTAACCCGCGGTCCGGTCACCCGCTACGATATCGCGCCGGGAATCCGGCCTGGTTTGTGGGTCTTCGCTCCAAAGTTCGTCGGCATGGCGGTTGAGAATTTCGAGTCCAACCAGGCAAGGCGATCGCTGCGGCTGCCATCTCCCGCCATCCGGATCGAGCAGGGTGACAGGGTGCGCATCACGCTGGAGAACAGTCATTACATGCCGCATACACTGCATCTGCACGGTGCGGACCATGGCTTTGTGGACGCAGATGGTGAAGGCAATGACGGCGTGCCAATCACCAGCGAAATGCCGGTGATGCCCGGCAACGCGCGCACCTACGAACTACAGCCGCGCCAAAGCGGAACCATGTTTTATCATTGCCACGTCCAGCCCCACGTACACGTGATGATGGGATTGCAGGGCCTGTTCATCATCGAGGAAAACCGGCCTGACAATTGGCTTCAGACCATGAATATCGGCGCCGGCCTGGTACGCGTGCCATCCCGGGCATTGCGCGAAGAATTCGACCGTGAATACGACCTGCATTATCTTGATCTCGATAAAGAACTAAGCGAACGTATCCAGCAGCATAACGATCCCCGCATCATCACGCGCGCGATGCACCGGGAATACGACATCACCGATTCATCTTCGGACTTCTTTACATTGAACGGACGGTCTTTTCCCTACACATTCAGAGAATCGCTGGTCGTTGGAGAAAAAGACGAACGTATTCGGCTGCGAGTAGTCAACGGAGGGGCGAAAGGAATCGCTTTACACACGCACGGCCACAAGTTTACGGTCACGCATCGCGACGGCATCGAGTTGCCGCACAGTACACTGTCGCCGCAGGACGTGGTCTGGCTGGCCACCTCCCAGCGCGCAGACCTGGCGCTCGATCTGACCAATGACGGCAAGCACGCCTATGGTCCGGGTATCTGGCTGTTCCACGACCATCAGTACAGTGGCGTCACCAACGACGGCATAGGCCCGGGTGGCAATATCAGCGCCATTGTTTATTCACAATTTCTGGACAAGACAGGCTGGCCACGGACTCGTGGCGTCCCCTGGGACAACTATTTCACGCAAGCCTACTATCGCAAAGAGATCCCCGTCTGGGAGAGCTATGCGCCTGGCCTGTTTTCGGACGCAGATTTCGATGGGTGGATGTTACTGCGCGTCCTGGGCCTGGCGCTGGCAGCCGGTGTCATTGCGGCGGTTCTATTGTCCGCGCCAATAAGCCGGGTTCGGCGCGGTTGATCGTGCCGGCGCGGTGGCTATCGATGGCCAGGGGTATTCGCTGGTTTGCCGGCGTGTTGCTTATCTTGCCCGTATCAATCAATGGCCAGGAAGTTGTCGACCACACGGAGCATGGTCATCACCAAATGGAGGTAATACCTGCCGGTGTGGTCATGAATGAAAACCACGCCACACTCCCGCGCGACTGCGACAAGGTCAGCCGGGACTATCAATTCAATATTCGGGCTGGCCGGGCTTACGCAGGTGAGCATCCCGGGAGAATTTTTGGTATGAGCCAGCATGAAGTCCGGGTGGAACCCTGCAGCCGCATTGAAATTACCTTCGTAAACGAGGACGAGGTGCGCCACCAGTGGATGGTTCATGGTCTTCCGAAGTATCTCTACCCCGCGGGCATGTTCCATATCGAGGCGGCGGGTGGGCACAGCATGAAAGGCACTTTCATCGTTCCCGGTGACGATCAAACCTTCCTGATTCACTGTGACATGGCCCAACACATGGAGAAAGGCATGAGGGGCCAGTTGGTGGTCGGGGAGGGCAGCGGAGACCTCTGGGGCGTGCCTGGCGTCAGCGATGAGTTCTACCGATTCAGTTATTTGCCGGCCCCCACTCTTCTGCTCGCGTCACTGGCCCTGATCTTCGGTTTCGTGACGTCGCTCTGGTGGTTGAAAAGATCATGACTGGCCAACATCAACGTCGAAGCCAACTTCAGCATACTTTTAAAGATAATACAAATATGAGACACTCCCACAAATTTTAGTGATTATCATTCGCACAAAACGTTAAATAATAAGGGAAAAAGTACTAAATAAAACATTCAGATTTCGTAATAATTTACCCGGGATCCAGCCATGAAATGCATGTACTATCTCGCACCCTCTCTGGTGAGTACACATCAGATTTCCGACGATCTTCACGACGTGGGAATCGAAGACTGGCACGTTCACGTCATTTCGAAAGACGAAGCCGGGTTGAAGAAAGAAAAACTCCACTCGAGTAACTGGCTGGAAACCAAGGATCTCCTTCGCAATGGTTTTATCGGGGCGAACATCGGCTTCATCGCTGGTGTGCTGGCTGCTGGTGGAATGATGCTGTTCAAGCCCTTTGGGCCAAACGTACCGGTTATCGCCTATTTTTTCCTGGTCGCGGTAGCCACCTTATTCGGGGCCTGGGTGGGCGGCCTCACGGGCATGGACAGCGAGAACCAAAAACTGAAGCGATTCCACGATGACATCGAAGCGGGCAAGTACCTCATTTTGATCTATGCCCGCAAGGGAATGGGTGAACAAGTCAAGCAAATGATGCGTGACCGGCACCCGGAATCGCGACATGCCGCCACCGATGTGCACTTCATCAATCCCTTTGCCCGGGTTGAGCGAAGGAGACGCAGAAAGCAATCAGACCAGGTCCCCGAATAATCAGACAAGAATAGGAAAGCGAAAATGGGAATAGCTGTAGGAATTCTTGTACTGGTCGTCATCACTGTTCTTTTTCACTTCCTGAGCCCCTGGTGGTTTACGCCACTTGCTGCTGATTGGGCATCAATCGACCTCACGGTTGATATTACTTTCTGGGTGACCGGAGTTGTCTTCATCGCCCTGAATGGTTTCCTGATCTGGGTGATCATCCGATATCGTCACCGCCAGGGACAGAAGGCCCACTACGAGCCGGAAAGCAAAAAGCTGGAGTGGTGGCTGACCATCGTTACATCGGTAGGAGTCATCGCCATGCTGGCGCCGGGCCTCTGGGTCTGGGCTCGAATCATCGAAGTGCCCGACGATGCCGCGGTCGTGGAAGTGGTCGGCCAGCAATGGCATTGGAGTTTCCGCTTCCCCGGTGAAGATGGAGTTCTGGGCCAGGTCGACATCGGCCTGATGACGGTGGACAATCCCCTGGGCCTGAAGCCGGACGATCCGGCCGGCCAGGATGACATCCTCATTACCAATCCCGAGTTACATCTGACCATCAACCAGCCTTACAAATTTGTCCTCCGTTCCAAGGACGTGCTGCACAATTTCACCGTCCCACAGTTTCGGGTGAAGATGGATCTGATCCCCGGCATGGTTCCGTATGTCTGGCTAAAACCAACCCGCCCAGGTCGCTTTGACATCATGTGCGAAGAACTTTGCGGCATTGCGCATTTCGCGATGCGGGGAGTGGTGGTAGTCGAAGAAAAAGCCGCATTCGAGGATTGGCTGGCCGGCTACCCGACGTTTGCCGAAGTGTTGGCACGGCCAACTCCCACCCTGGCAGCCGGAAAGGCTTCATACGCTGTATGCAGTGCCTGCCACGGCGCCAGTGGCGAAGGCAATGAAATGCTCAATGCGCCCAAGCTGACCGGATTGCAGCCCTGGTACCTGGAGCGCCAACTCATGAATTTCAAGCACGGCCTGAGGGGAGGCGACCCGGGTGATGCATTTGGCGCACAGATGGCGCCTATGGCGGCCGTCCTCGCAGACGATGCCGCAATCGCAAACGTGGCGGCCTATATCGCTTCACTGCCTGACTCGGAATCACGAAAGACAATCAGTGGCGACACAGCCAGGGGCGAGAAGATATACACCACCTGCCTGTCGTGCCACGGTTCCGGCGGGCAGGGCATCTGGTCGCAGAATGCGCCTGCCCTCAAGGGCGCCGATGACTGGTACCTGGCCAGGCAACTGGAAAATTACAGGCAGGGAATTCGCGGTGCGCACCCGCAGGACCTGTACGGAAAACAAATGACCCTGATTTCGGGAATGTTGCGTGACGAGCAGGCCATCAGGGACGTGGTGGCCTATATCAACACGCTGTGACGGCGGCAGGAGAGTAAATTAATGGCATATGTTGCATTAGCAGACCGGGATCATGAGCAACACCTGCATGATCCCCAAACCTTTGTCACCAAGTACATCTGGAGCCAGGACCATAAAGTCATTGCCATCCAGTATTCCTTGACGGCCATCGCTGTCGGACTGGTCGCGCTGGGGCTCAGCCTGATCATGCGCCTGCAATTGGGCTTCCCGGATACTTTTTCGTTCATCTCACCCGATGAGTACTATCAGGCGATCACCATGCACGGCATGATCATGGTGATCTACCTGCTGACAGCGTTATTGCTGGGTGGATTTGGGAACTACCTGATCCCCCTGATGTGCGGTGCACGGGACATGGTTTTCCCGTTCATGAACATGGTCAGTTACTGGGTTTACCTGCTTTCGGTAATAGTGTTGTGTGCCAGTTTCTTTATCTCGGGAGGGCCAACCGGTGCCGGCTGGACTCTGTACCCGCCGCAGGTCATTTTGCCCGGAACACCCGGGAACAATGGCGGCATTGTACTGATGCTTTTGTCTCTGGTTCTGTTTATCGTGGCCTTCACCATGGGCGGCCTGAATTACGTGACCACTGTGCTGCAGGCCCGCTGCCGCGGCATGACACTGATGCGAATGCCTTTGTCTGTGTGGGGGATTTTCGTTGCCACCATTTTGGGCCTTCTGGCTTTTCCGGCGCTGCTCGTGACTGGAATCATGCTGCTGTTGGACAGTGTGCTGGGCACCAGTTTCTTCATGCCCGCCCTACTGTCGATGGGCGAAGTTTCCGAGCACAGCGGCGGCAGCCCCATCCTGTTCCAGCACTTGTTCTGGTTCTTTGGACACCCGGAAGTCTACATTGTCGCCTTGCCGGCCTTTGGCGTGATTTCCGACCTCGTTGCCGTGCATGCACGCAAAAACATCTTTGGTTACCGCATGATGGTGTGGGCCATACTGGCTATCGGGATCATATCGTTCATTGTCTGGGCGCATCATATGTACGTCAGCGGCATGAATCCGTATTTTGGTTTCTTCTTTGCCACCACGACCCTGATAATCGCCATTCCGACCGCGCTCAAAGTGTATAACTGGGTGCTGACGTTATGGCGCGGTGACATCCACTTGACGGTACCCATGCTGTTCGTCATCGGTTTTATTTTCACCTTTATCAACGGTGGCATCACCGGGCTGTTTCTGGGCAACGTGGCGGTTGACATGCCGCTTTCAGACACTTATTTCGTCATTGGTCACTTCCACATGGTCATGGGTGTATCGCCCATACTGGTCATTTTCGGCGCGATCTATCATTGGTATCCCAAAATCACCGGCCGCATGTTGAATGACCGGCTTGGGCGGATTCACTTCTGGCTGACCTTGTTCGGTACCTACGCGATCTACCTGCCGATGCATTACCTGGGCATCCTGGGCTTACCCCGTCGTTACTACGCCATGGGCGATACCTCCTTTATTCCTGATTCGGCCCAGGCCATGAATGCCGGAATCTCCATCGCGGCATTTTTCGTTGCCGCGGTGCAGCTTATTTTCCTGTTCAACCTGTTCTGGAGCCGCACGCGGGGTAAGCCTTCCGGCGGCAACCCCTGGAAAGCGACCACCCTGGAATGGCAAACGCCGCAGACGCCGCCGGTTCACGGCAACTGGGGACCGGACTTGCCCGTGGTCTACCGCTGGGCCTATGACTTCAGTGTCCCGGGTGCGTCACAGGACTACATTCCGCAAACCATGGCGCCGGAAGACGTACCCACGGATCCAGGCTCAAGCTACGACGGCGGTGAAGGCGAGCATTCATGAACTTGCTGCGCAAAATCACCGCCAAACCCTGGGAGCATGCCGGGGAGATGGAAGGCCTGCACGGCGAATACATCGCCGCCCACTCGGCCGGCCGGACCGGTTTGTTCATGTTCCTGGCTGTGATCAGCAGCATGTTTCTGCTGTTCATGATCAGCTATTACACCAGGAGCCGCTTCCCGGATTGGGAGATCCTCGCAGACCCAGGCATCCTGTGGCTCAACACGGGTGTGCTGGTGCTGGCCAGCGTTGCACTGCAAATGGCCAGTAACGCAGCGCGGCGAAAAGCAATGGTGAGTATGCGAAATTCTCTGTTTGCCGGCGCCTTGCTGACACTGCTATTCATCGCCGGGCAGCTGGTGGCCTGGAATCAGCTGGTCGAAGCCGGATTCTACGCCTGGGGTAATCCGGCCATTGCTTTTTTCTACCTGTTTACCGGGCTGCACGCCCTGCACCTGGTGGGTGGCATGTGGTTCCTGGGCCGCCTGGGTTTCAGTATGAGACAGGAAAACAAAAGGGAAAGAATTCGACACAGCGTCACCTTGTGTGCGACCTACTGGCATTACCTGTTGCTGGTTTGGCTGGTGCTGTTCGCCCTGTTGCTGAAGACATGAGGACATTCCGGGGATGAAGGTATGACAGATCAATCATTGACTGGAGCTGAGCCTGCAATGGCGGAACAAACAGGCCTCGAAGGCATTGTTATCGACTGGTCGGATGACAAGCAGGCTTTTCATGTGCCCTGGGGCAAGGCCATGATGTGGATTTTCCTGCTCAGCGACACCTTCATTTTTTCCTGTTTCCTGATTGGGTACATGAATGTCAGGATCACAACCACAGTTCCCTGGCCGAATCCCAGCGAAGTGTTTGCACTCAGCTTTGGCGGTGAGCCGATTCCGCTGATCCTGATCGCGATCATGACTTTTGTCCTGATAACGTCCAGCGGCACCATGGCGCTGGCCGTGAATTATGGATACCGGCGCGACAAGAAGAAGACCGTATTGCTGATGCTGGCGACGGCCGCTTTGGGCGCGATGTTTGTCGGTATGCAGGCTTTTGAATGGACCAAGCTGATAGTGGATGAAGGGGTCAGGCCCTGGGGCAATCCGATGGGCGCAGCGCAGTTTGGCTCGACATTTTTCATGATCACCGGTTTTCACGGCATGCACGTTTCGGCAGGTGTTATTTACCTGATTGTCACCGCCACCCGCGTTGGGACGGGCTACTACGACCGTCATCGCGGCGGCAATTATGAAATGGTCGAAATCACCGGTCTCTACTGGCATTTTGTCGACCTGGTATGGGTATTTATTTTTGCGTTTTTCTATTTGTGGTGAATGAGATGACGACGACACAGGCGGAAGTGACTCAGGTCGAGGGACACCAACAGCACCCTTTGAGTATTTACATCGTGGTCTGGATTCTGCTGTTCGTGCTCAGTGGATTTTCCTATGCCGTGGATTATTTCCAACTGGAAGGTGCGCTGCGGTGGACCCTCATACTGTTGTTCATGTTTCTGAAGGCGGGCGCCATTATTGCCATATTCATGCACATGGCTTGGGAACGGCTGGCCCTGATCTATGCCATCCTTGTTCCGCCGCTGTGCCTGTTGGTCTTCATTGCGCTGATGGCGATAGAGGGAGACTATACGTTTCTTGCACGTCTGATAACGTTCGGCCCGGCTGAGGAAATTTCCCAACCGCATCACTAATCAATCGGGATCGGTAACCCAGGCTTCCGGCGGCGGACAAGAGCAAACCAGGTTGCGGTCGCCAAAGACATTATCCACCCGGCCAACGGGCGCCCAGAACTTGTCGTGGTACAGTCCGGAAACCGGGTAGGCCGCCTGTTCACGGCTATAGGCGTGCGGCCATTCTGCCGCCAGGTCGGCGGCCGTGTGCGGCGCATTTTTCAACGCGTTGTCGACAGCGTCAACCCGGCCCTGTTCGATGGCGCGAATCTCTTCACGAATTGTCAGCATTGCTTCGCAGAAGCGGTCAATTTCCGCCAGCGGTTCGCTTTCCGTGGGCTCAATCATCAAGGTTCCGGGTACCGGGAATGACATCGTCGGCGAGTGGAAGCCGAAATCGATCAGGCGTTTTGCCACGTCTTCCTCCGTGACGCCGCAGGACTCCTTGAACGGCCGAATGTCAATGATGCATTCGTGGGCAACACGGCCATTCCGCCCGGTGTACAGAACCGGGAACGCTTTTGCAAGGCGGCTGGCGATATAGTTGGCGTTGAGGATCGCGATCTGTGTTGCCTTTTTCATCCCGTCCCTGCCCATCATGGCGATGTAAGCCCAGGATATGGGCAGAATGCTGGCGCTCCCCCAGGGTGCGGATGCAATGGCGCGATTATTTTTATGTGGCCCACCCATGTCGACAATGGAATGTCCGGGGAGGAACGGTTCCAGATGTTTCCCGACGCAGATCGGCCCGACGCCCGGGCCACCGCCGCCATGAGGAATGCAAAATGTCTTGTGCAGGTTCAGATGAGAAACATCAGCGCCAAATTTACCCGGTGCTGCGCAGCCGACCAGGGCATTCAGATTGGCGCCATCCAGGTAAACCTGGCCGCCATGTTCATGGACCACATTGCATATTTCCTGAACATCTTCTTCGAAGACTCCGTGGGTGGATGGATAGGTGATCATCAGGGCACCCAGGCGATCCGCGTTTTCTATGGCCTTTTTCCGCAGGTCGCCCAGATCCACATTACCGTTTTCGTCGCACCTGACCACGATTATCTTCATCCCGGCCATTGCAGCGCTGGCTGGATTGGTGCCATGGGCTGAAGAAGGAATCAGGCAGACATCCCGCTCGGTATCGCCCCTTGATTCGTGGTAAGCCTTGATAGCCAGGAGTCCGGCGTATTCTCCCTGCGAACCTGCATTCGGCTGGAGGGACACGGCGTCATAGCCCGTACAGGTAACCAGCATGCGCTCCAGTTCACTGAACAGTTGCTGGTAGCCTGCTGTCTGATCGGACGGGGCAAACGGATGGATGTCGCTGAACTCGGGCCAGGTGACTGGAATCATTTCCGTCGTTGCATTCAGTTTCATCGTGCATGAGCCAAGGGAAATCATCGCGTGAGCCAGCGACAGATCCTTGTTCTCGAGCCACTTCAGGTAGCGCAGCATGCTGGTTTCGGAGTGATACTCATAGAAAACAGGATGCTGAAGAAAATCGCTTTCCCTTCTCAGCGCGGTGGGAATGGCAGTCCAGTCTGGAGCGAGTTCATGTTCGATTTCATCGATGCCGCGCACGGAATCGGAGCCGGCAAATGCTTTGAGCAGACTCTCTATGTGCTCCCGGCCGGTTTTTTCATTGACACTGATGCCCAGCATACCGCCATCACGGCGCAGGTTGATCCCGGCGTCCAGCGCCCTGCGGTAAATGGCCTCGGCTTCCGCGTCGTCCAGGTCGTAGCTGAGTGTATCGAACCAGTGTTCCGAACGGCCCTTGTAGCCCAGTTCGGCCAGGCCATGAGCCAGCAACCCACTGAGCCGGTGGATGCGGCGGGCGATCTTCCTGAGCCGCTCACGTCCATGCCAGACGGCATAGAACCCGCTGATGACCGCCAGCAGCGCCTGTGCCGTACAAATATTGCTTGTGGCCTTGTCTCTGCGGATGTGTTGTTCCCTGGTCTGAAGAGCCATGCGAAGAGCGGTGCGGCCCTTGCTGTCCTGCGAAACGCCAATGATCCGTCCGGGCAGGGATCTCTTATAAGCCTCCCGAGTTGCGAAAAAAGCGGCATGGGGCCCACCAAAGCCCATCGGCACACCGAACCTCTGGGCCGATCCGATCACGGCGTCGGCGTCCATTTCACCTGGGGGCGTAAGCAGGACCAGGCTCATCAAGTCGGTTGCTACCGCCGCCAATGCGCCCTTTTCATGAGCACGCGAGATGATGTGCCGGTAGTCCTTCAGTGCGCCGTCCGTGCCCGGATACTGGAGCAAAACAGCAAAAAATTCGCCCTCGTCCACCGCTTTTTCAGGGTCGGCCACCACCACATCGATCCCGAAATACCGGGCGCGGTTTTCCACCACATCCCGGGTTTGTGGAAGAACAGCGGAGTCCACCAGAAACCGGCTGGACCGGGATTTCCGATTGACACGCTGAAGCATGGTCATGGCTTCGGCGGCGGCCGTTGCCTCGTCCAGCAGGGAAGCGTTAGCGATGGGCATTCCGCAAAGATCGCTGACCATCTGCTGAAAGTTCAGTAAGGCTTCGAGGCGCCCCTGGGAGATTTCTGCCTGGTAGGGCGTGTAGGCGGTATACCAGCCCGGATTTTCAAGCACGTTCCGTTGAATGACCGTGGGCAGAATGGTCTCGTGATAGCCCATGCCGATCATGCTGTGCTGAACCCGGTTCCTGCTTGCGATCTTGTGCAGTCGGAGAAGAATCTCGGATTCGCTCTGTGCATCCGGCAGATCGAGCGGTTCCGCCAATTGAATGGACGGCGGAAGTGTGCCGGCGATCAGTTCATCCAGGGAAGACACACCAATTTCAGCCAGCATCTGCTCGACGTGCTCTTCACGCGGACCGATATGCCGCATGATGAATTCGCTGTGGTCTTCCAGCCGGTAAAGAAGGGTGTTTTGCGCGGCTGAAGGCTTCTTGTTTTTCATGATCGATCTGCTCCGCAGGGACGCAAGCCGTTGCATCAAGGTTTCCTGAACGTCTGCATATTCTATTTCAAAGCCAACCGCATGGCGCCTACCTAGATCAGAAGCATTTGCAAATAGTGGTCGGCCAGTAGAAACATGAACAGCACCATCAGGTAAATGATGGAATATCCGAAAGTCTGCATGGGTAGGGCATCGTCATGGTTCAGCAGCAGGCGTAATGCGTACCAGAGGAATCCAATATTCAAAACGGTCACGCCGGCGAGATAGAGTAGACCACTCATGCCGGTTAGAAACGGCATCGTAGTGACAATGACCAGCAGGATTGTATAAAAAAGAATGTGCCAAAGAGTAAAGCGAACACCATGTGTTACCGGCAGCATCGGGATATCGACCGCTGCATATTCACGCCGCCGGTGTATTGCCAGAGCCCAGAAATGCGGAGGCGTCCAGACGTAGATGATCAGGAACAATAACAGCGCATTGTGATCGATCATCCCCGTCATGGCAGTCCAGCCCAGCACGGGTGGCGCCGCGCCCGCAGCGCCGCCTATAACGATATTCTGCGGCGTCGCCCGCTTGAGCCAGACCGTATAGATGATGGCGTATCCAATCAAGGAGAAGAATGTCAGCATCGCCGTCAGCACGTTGACCCAGATAATGAGAATTGCCATCGACAGCAGGCCGAGTGCAAAGGCGAAGGTGAGCACCTGTGTGATGGTTAACTGACCCGTCGGCAGGGGACGGTTGCGGGTGCGCGCCATCACGGCATCGATTCGTTGGTCCAGCAGATGATTGATCGCGGCGGCCGAAGATGCGGCCAAGCCGATGCCCAGCGTTCCGGCAATCAAAGGGAGGGGCGGCGGCCAGCCGGGTACCGCGAGAAACATGCCGACGATTGCCGTGAACACGATCAAGGCAACCACCCGCGGTTTGCACAGTTCAAAGTATCGGCCGGCCAGTGACGACATCAGATCAGTCGTAACGCAGCCCGGAACGTCGGGTTAGCCAGAGCATCACGGCCAGCAACAGGGCACCGGTTGCATTATGTGCCACGGCAATGGGCAGCGGCAAAAACAGTAATACGTTCAAAATCCCAAGCGTCACCTGTATCAGAAGAAGCGCAGCCAGCAGGATCCCGCCCCGGCGGCAATCCGGGAATCGCACAAGCCGTAATGCCAGGAATCCAAGCAGCAGGAACGTGATGAGCGCTCCAATTCTGTGAGCCATGTGGATCGCCGTTCGGGAGGGCAGATCCAATACGCCGCCTTCGTAATCGACGCCGATTTCACGCCAAAGGACAAATCCATCCTTGAAGTTGGTATCTGGCCAAAATTCACCCTGGCAGCTAGGGAAATCCGGGCAGGCCAGTGCGGAATAGTTGGCGCTGGTCCAGCCTCCCAGCATCAGCTGCAGCACCAGCACAATAAGGCTGGTGATGATCATGGATCGGAACGGCATGAAAGACCCGCTATTCTCCGATCGGGCAGTCCTTCCGGTTTGCCAGCTGAGCCATAACAAGAGGCTGAAAGTAGCCAAACCGCCCATCAAGTGACCCATGACAACGACCGGTAAAAGCCTTAATGTCACGGTCCACATTCCCAGAGCAGCCTGAAACAGGATCAGGACCAACAATATTCCTGCCAGCAGGCGCGTTGTACCCCGGGTTTGGCGGGAAACCCAGGCAACAACATTGATTGCGAGAACGAGAAGTACAAGCAAGCCGGCCAGGTAGCGATGCACCATTTCCTTCCAGGCTTTGACGCTTTCGACAGGCCGCTCCGGAAACGCCATGTTGGCCTGTTCCACCTCATTGGTGTCGACAGGCCACGTCATCTGGCCGTAACATCCCGGCCAGTCCGGGCAGCCCAGGCCGGCATGCGACAACCGCACATAAGCTCCAAGCATGATTACGACGAACGCAACGATGGCGGCTATTACCGCAAGGCGGTGTAATCCAGGTTTCACGACTGTTCGTCCAGTTTTGACCAGGTAAGTAGGCGCTTCAGATCTTTTCTCAAATGATTCGGATCGGAACCGGTCTCGTAAAACATCATTATATGGCCAAGCGGATCGATCAGGTAGCTGCCACCGGCTGCGCGCGACGGGGAGGGCGATGATTTGGCGATCTGTTCCAGGATTGACCAGATTTCGCCGTCTGCTTCACTCATTATGTGAAATGGTGGATAGATCTCGCTCAAGGTAGTCGAGAGTTCCGCGTGGCTGCGCCTCAGCAACAAGGCGACCCGAATACGGGACTGGTTGCGTCCTGCAGCCTTGTGCACCTGGCGTAGACCCGTTACCGCTTCGATGCACGAAGCCGGGCAAGGGTCCGGTGTTGCATGCAAAATGACCCAGTGGCCGCCCATGGTTTCAGCCTCGTCATTCTTCCAATTGATCGCAATCGGGGGCTGAACCAATTGTCCCAGGTTTCGTGTTGAAACTGGGCTGAACTCGATGATTCCCTGGAACATCATCCATGCCAGGGCCAGCGGCAAGAAGAACAAGGTTGCAATAATGACCAGGGTAAACCGCGGCGAGAGACTGAATTTCATGGATATTTTTCCTTCGTGCTTCGCACAGCCAGCGAAATCCAGATGATGATAGCGGCGATACTCAAAGCGAACCACTGGAGGGCATAAGCACCATGGACCTGTGGCTTCATTACGGCGGCCTGCCATTCCCTTCCCTCGAAACCGCTGGCATCCGAGGCATCGAGCTGCACAAGCCAGTTGGCCAGCTCCATGTCGAGTGCCTTGCTGACCGACTCCGGATCAAGATAGGTCACGAGCTGGGGCCAGCGGTTGCGTGCAAGCACATCCAGCTCTCCAATCCTGGGGCCGTCAGTTGGCAGTGCGTTCAAGCGGCCATTGATCGTCACCGGGCTGTTGTCGGTTGGCACTTCGGGCAGACTGCGACGATCGGCAGGCAGCGCAAGCCATCCGCGATTGACCAGCAGGGAAGTGCCGTCTGCAAGAGTAAACGGTGTAAGCACATACACACCGGCACGCCCATTGAAAATAGCGTTGTCCAGCAGAATATGACGAGTGGCGTCATAGCGGCCAAAGGCCTCCACGCGTGCAAAACGCTGTTTGCGATCGATAGCCACTTCAAGCTGCAAAACCGGAGCATTGTCGTAGAGCTCGAACAAGGCTTCTTTTTCTGTTTTTCTGTCCAGTTGCCATAGCCCCATCCGCGCAAAACCCAGAGCCAGGGCAAAAAGGAGCAGGGTCAGTTTGAGCGACGTTCTGAATTTCACCATTCTTCCACGCAAGGCAAGGCTGTTTGGCTATAATTGAAGGCACAAACACTATTGATCGAGACAATCATGGCCATCAAAATCCTGATCATCCTATTCATTCTCGTCATTCTGTACAGCCTGGGTTCTGCCATGATTTTCCTGGTCAGGGATCACGGCGAAGGTGATCGCATGGTCAAGAGGCTGACGTGGCGAATCGGACTTTCCCTGTTGCTTTTCCTATTCCTCTGGGGGGCTTATCAGATGGGTTGGATTGAACCCAGCGGCGGCCCTGTCGGTATGCAGGTTCCAGAGCAGGCAACCGGCCCCGATTGATACAAAATCCACTTACAGGTGGGCCCTGGTTTCCGTGTTTGTTTCTGCAGCGGACTAGTACACGTAGACGAATACAAACAAGCCGAGCCAGACCACGTCCACGAAGTGCCAGTACCAGGCCACGGCTTCGAAGCCGAAATGGTGTTCCGGATTGAAGTGCCCTCGCATGCAGCGGATCGCGATGACCAGCAACATGATGGCGCCGAGCGATACGTGCATCCCGTGGAATCCGGTCAGCATGAAAAACGTAGAGCCGTAAATTCCGGAACCCATGGTCAGACCAAGGTGCTGATAGGCTTCCTTATACTCTTCGATCTGAAAGAAAACAAAGACGAATCCCAGCAGCACGGTGGCGAGCAGCCACGAAACCAACGCGCCGCGGTTGTTTTTCTTCAGCGCATGGTGTGCCAGGGTGACCGTAACGCCGGATGCAAGCAGTATCAATGTATTGATGAAAGGAACACCGAACGCCGGTATCGTCTGGAAAGATCCACCCAATTGATCAGGGCCCGCTGTCGGCCACACCGACTCGTAACCCCGCCACAATAATTCGTTGGTGTAGGCGCCGGTTCCCTCGCCACCGAGCCAGGGCACTGCGAACACGCGGGCATAGAACAAGGCGCCAAAGAAACAGGCGAAAAACATGACCTCCGAGAAGATGAACCACAGCATGCCCATGCGAAACGACGTGTCGACCTGGTCGTTGTACATGCCGGATTCGCTTTCCCGGATGACTTCCCCGAACCAGCCAAACACCATATAAATGAGAATCAGAGCACCGGCCAGAAAAGTCCACGGGGCAACGGTGGAATCGTTCACCCAGTATGCAGCGCTGGCCAGCATGGTGATCATCCCCAGCGATCCGATAATCGGCCACTTGGTTCCGTGGGGTACGTAATACTGATCGTCAGCGTGATGTGCCATTTCTAGTCCTCGTTATTCCTCGTCGCGCCCTGGAATGCCGTCTTGCTATTGATCTGACGACGATGCCTGAGCGACTGAGCTGGTATTGTCGTCAAGGTAAAACGTGTAAGACAGTGTGATTTCCTTTATGTGTTCAGGTAAATCCGGCTGAATGAAATAATAAACCGGCATTTCCCTGCTTTCGTTTGCCAGCAAAACCTGTTCCGTAAAGCAGAAGCACTCTGTTTTTACGAAATACAGGCTGGCTTCAGGCGGAGTTACATTGTAGGTCGCCCGGCCCGTCAGGGGTTCATCCGCCACATTCATGGCAAGGTAAAGTGCCTCGCTCATTTCACCCAGGGAAACCACCATCGCTTTCTCTTTTGGCTGAAATACCCAGGGCAGGGCAGAATTGACTGTCGCATCGAAGCGGATCTTGATCTGCCGGTCAGAAACTTCCAACTCGCCGGCATTTTCAACCACCTTGACACCCCGGCCACCCAATCCGGTCAGGTCGCAGAACACGTTGTAAAGGGGCCACATGGCAAACCCGAATCCGAACATGCCGATCGCAATCAACACGAGCCGGCGGACCAGCTTTGTGTGCGACGGTTGCCTTTCTGCTTGATCCGTTCTCACCATTTCAGGAACCCAGCACTCCAGAGAGGATAAAAGCCACGAAGATCAATGCAGCGATAACGGCCAGCACCCAGGCTGTCCTCACAGCCCGTTTGCGCTTATTGCTGATGCTGTCCTGCTGCGTCATGTCCACAGTCATCTTCAGTGAGCTTCCTCAGGGTGCGAAATCGTGGTCGGATCGATCAACGGCGGTGTGTTGAAGGAATGGTAAGGGGGTGGCGATGAAAGCGTCCATTCCAGGCCCTTGCCGCCTTCCCAGACTAGGCCTTGCGCAGCCTTGCGGCTTTTGTACACGCAATGGACAATCACGCCGACGAATATCAGCTGGGATGCACCAAAAATGAATCCACCGATCGAAGAGATCATGTTGAAATCGGCGAATTGGGTCGAATAGTCGGGAATGCGCCGCGGCATGCCTGCCAGGCCAAGGTAATGTTGTGGAAAAAACAGAATGTTGACCGAAATGGTTGAAACCCAGAAATGGATCTTGCCCCAGGTCTCGGAATACATGTGGCCCGTCCACTTGGGCAGCCAATAATACGTTCCCGCCATCAACGCGAACACGGCGCCCGGAACCAGCACGTAATGAAAATGTGCAACGACGAAATAGGTGTCGTGGTACTGCAGGTCCACCGAGGCGATGGCCAGCATCAGGCCGGACAGTCCTCCAATGGTGAACAAAACGACAAAGCCAATGGCGAATAACATCGGCGTTTCGAACGTCATCGATCCTTTCCACATCGTACTGACCCAGTTAAACACCTTCACGCCAGTAGGGACGGCAATCAACATGGTCGCGTACATGAAAAACAGTTCACCCATCAACGGCATGCCGACCGTGAACATATGATGCGCCCAGACGATGAACGACAGGAACGCGATACTTGCCGTTGCAAAGACCATGGCCGCGTAGCCAAACAGCGGCTTGCGTGCGAAGGTCGGGATAATCTCCGATACGACGCCGAAGGCCGGCAGAATCATGATATAGACCTCCGGATGCCCGAAGAACCAGAAAATGTGCTGGAACATTACCGGATCGCCACCACCAGCCGCGTTGAAGAAGCTTGTGCCGAAGAAATGATCGGTGAGCAACATCGTTACCGCGCCGGCCAGAACCGGCATCACGGCAATCAACAGGTACGCGGTGATCAACCAGGTCCAGACGAACAGAGGCATTCTAAGCAAAGTCATGCCCGGCGCCCGCATGTTCAGTATGGTTGCGATAACATTGATGGAACCCATGATGGATGAAATTCCCATCATGTGGATGGCGAATACGACGAAAGCGAAGCTTTGGCCGCCCTGGAGGCTCAGGGGCGGATAGAGTGTCCAGCCTGCTGCCGGACCGCCGGAGTCCATGAACAAAGTGCTCAACAGCATCGTGAATGCGAATGGCAGAATCCAGAAACTCCAGTTATTCATGCGGGGCAGCGCCATGTCTGGCGCGCCGATCATCAGCGGGATCATCCAGTTGGCGAACCCGACCCAGGCCGGCATGACTGCGCCGAAAACCATGACCAGGGCATGCATTGTGGTCATCTGATTGAAGAAATCAGGTTCAACCAGTTGCAGGCCGGGCATGAACAACTCGGCCCGGATTACCATGGCCATGCCGCCGCCGATAAAGAACATAATAAGGGCGAAGACCAGGTATAACGTTCCAATGTCCTTGTGATTGGTGGTAAACAACCAGCGGTTGAAAAACCCGGTCGGCTTGTGATCATGGTGATCGCCGGGTGCTGCGGGGTGGGCGTCGTTATCGTGGCTATGAGTGCTCTCGATACTCATGTCATCTGTTCCTGTTTGGTTTATCCGTTCTTGATGCGGGCGATGGTTTGCGGCTGGATCACATCGCCGGTTTCGTTACCGAAAGCGTTGCGCGTATAAGTCAGGGCAGCGGCGATATCTGTTTCGGAAAGCATGTTACCCCAGGCCTGCATGGCGGTACCGTCACGGCCATGGAGCACAACGTCAATGTTCACGCCAATCGGACCCTTGCTCACCTCGCTGCCCGCAAGCGCCGGGAAAGCCGGCGCCAGGCCCAGGCCGTCAGCCTGGTGACAGGTCGCGCACTGAGTGGCGTACACGTTTTCGCCGAGCTCCATCAGTTCGTCACGGCTCCATAGCCGATCGACGTTGGCTTGCTCGTGCGCCATGAGCTGTTTTTGCTCATTCACCCACGCGTCGTATTCCTTGTGCGGCAGAACATTGAGCACGATGGGCATGAAACCATGGTCTTTTCCACAGAGCTCGGCGCACTGGCCACGGTAGACGCCGGGCTCCATGATTTCTGTCCACGCCTCATTGATGAAGCCGGGCACGGCATCACGCTTCCAGCCGAGCGCCGGGACCCACCAGGAATGAATCACATCATCGGCTGTAATCAGGAATTTGATCTTGGTCTCCGTCGGCAGTACCAGCGGCTTGTCCACTTCCCGAAGGTAGTGATCCACGTCTTCCGGATCGGTTCCAGACGCGAGGCGCCTGGCGGCGTTTGAATTTGAATCGAGTGAAGATATGAACTGAATCTCATCCTCAATATATTCGTACTTCCAGCGCCACTGGAAACCGGTGATCTTGATGGTCATCTCGGTTTCTGGCGCGACTTCCATATTGATCAGGGCAGTTGTTGCGGGTATGGCCATCCCAATCAGGATCAGCACCGGGATGACGGTCCAGACGATTTCAGCCTTGGTACTGTGTGTGAATTGCGCCGCTTCGTGACCTTTTGACTTCCGGTGCAGCACGATCGAGACGAACATGGCGCTGAACACGATGACGCCAATGATGACGCAGATCCAGAGGATAATCATGTGCAACTGGTAGTTGATCACCGACTGGGAGGTGACGCCGCGCGTCATGTTGATTTCATTTCCGGTGTATCCGGGCGCGGCAAGTATCAGCCAGAATGCCGCGATCACCGCTGCGGTTACCGCGGCGGCAACAATGAAAGTATTTTGTTTTTTCATCGGGTAATAAGCCTCAGAAATTAAAGTGCACCCTTCATGGCGCTGTGTTTAACAATCGCGCTTCGCAGCTGTTCTGCCAGTTGCTGCTTTTCTTCACTCGTCAGAAACCCGCCCAATTCCAGGGATATCGATCCGGATCTCAGCCGGAGTTCCGGGCGATACCAGGAAATTTCAGGCTGTTTCAGCTCGACGACCGCCCACGCGGTATCCAGTTCGTAATGGCGTTTTCTCTTGTGCCTCTGTTGCATCACGAGAATCCGGTCGTGATCGATGTCGATGACTTCCGCAACCCAGGCTCTTTCCCACGCCCGGACCAGTATCCAGGCGATAAGGGCAAGCTGGATCACCGCAATCAGCAATACCGGCCAAAAACCCTGCCATGCCAGCAAGCCGGCGAGCAGCAGGCTTACCGCGCCCAGTCCGAGCAGCAGGTTGACCAGCCCGCCGGCGTCGAGCGAAAAGTTTCCCCGGGCTTCGATGTGCGCCGCGGAACCGTCAGAGTTCTTCCATGTTACGACCATGGGATTACTGCCCGGTTGCCATTTTCAGGGTCGTAATAGCCAAGCCGCCAATTGTATCCGTGCTACGGAGTCCCGGGCAAGAAAACCTTCATATTTTTCACGCCATATTCTATTGCACGCTGGCAGAGAGTAAACTTGTATGGATTCAACGCCTTCAGAATAAAGCAGCATTGGCCTCGGTATCCGGGCGGCTGCAGTCAAAATCAGGAGATCCGTGCAGTGAATGACCGACAGGTCTGTGATTTTCTTATATCCAGCCCAGCATCCTCCACTCCCCTGAGGGACGAAATCGATCGCAACTTCCATGCCGGTGAGGAAACCATCGTACAAAGCCTGTTGCAGCAGGCCCAAATGGACCCGGCGGCTACGGATCGGGTCAACCGGGCCGCCCAGTCGCTCATCACCTCGGTTCGGATGCAGCATGCCGAGCAAGGTCTGATGGACGCCTTCATGCAGGAGTACGACTTGTCGTCGGAAGAAGGCGTTGTATTGATGTGCCTGGCCGAAGCCTTGCTGAGGATTCCTGACGATGACACGGCGGAAAGACTGATAGCCGATAAACTGGGGGATGCCAACTGGGAGTCTCACCTGGGAAAGAGTTCGTCGGTGCTGGTCAACGCGTCCACTTGGGGTTTGATGCTGACCGGAAAGCTTGTCGCCCTGTCGGAAAGCACGCAATTCAATTTCAGGACCGCATTGAAGCGGCTGGTCAATCGCAGCGGTGAACCGATGGTTCGAACGGCCATCCGCCAGGCAATGCGCATTATGGGACATCAATACGTCATGGGGCGGACCATCGAGGAAGCCCTTGAACGTTCCCGTCAGAAAAAAAACCGGGTTTATCGGTATTCTTTTGACATGCTGGGGGAGGCGGCGCTGACCGGCGCCGATTCGGAACGCTACATGGACGCCTATCGCTCAGCGATCAACGCGATCGGTTCCTCGGAGAAGCCGGACGATGTATTCGCCGCGCCGAGTGTTTCAGTGAAACTCTCCGCACTTCACCCCCGATTTGAATTTAACCAGCGTGAACGGGTGATGCGCGAACTGACCCCCAGGCTTCTGGAACTCGCTCATCTGGCAATGTCTAACCGGATTGCCCTGACGGTAGACACAGAGGAGGCCGATCGCTTAACACTGACGCTCGACGTATTCAGCGCCGTCCTGGCAGACGCCGGCCTTGACGGCTGGAATGGCATGGGGCTGGCCTTGCAAACCTACCAGAAAAGGACAATGGCAGTCATTGACCTGCTCGCAAGCCTGGCGGCAAAAAGCGGCCGGCGCATTCCGGTGCGGCTGGTCAAGGGAGCCTATTGGGATGCAGAGATTAAACACGCTCAGGTAGAGGGTTACGATGGATATCCCGTGTTCACCCGCAAGGCCAATACGGATGTCTCCTATATCGCCTGCGCCCGCAAGGTTCTGGCAAACAGGCAGGCTTTTTTTCCGCAATTCGCCACCCACAACGCGCACACCATTGCCGCAGTCGCGGAACTGGCGGGCGACCGGCTGGATTACGAATTTCAGCGTTTGCACGGAATGGGTAAAGACCTCTACGGCGTGGTGATGAAAGAGAAGGGATTTCGCCACGCATGCCGCGTTTACGCGCCGGTGGGCAGTCATGAAGACCTGCTGCCTTACCTGGTCAGGCGTTTGCTCGAGAACGGCTCCAACACCTCCTTTGTCAACCGTATTGTCGATGAAAGTCTGCCGGTTGAGGAAGTCGCTGCCGACTCGGTTGCAAAGGTGGCGGGCACGAGCCCTGCGGCGCACCCGGCCATCCCGTTACCGACCCTTCTTTACGGCGGGGATCGTCTTAACTCCACGGGCGTCAACCTTTCCAGTGATGTCGATGTGAAAGCCCTGGCAACAAGCATGCAGCCATTCGCCAGGGCATGCTGGGACGTTGAGCCGATACTGGCGACTCAAACGCCTCGGTCCGCCCCGGGTGATCTTCCCGGCAACAGGAATCCCGCCGATTTGACCGACGTCGTCGGAACGATTTGCGACACTGTCCCCGAGGAAATCGACAACGCCATTGATGCCGCCGTCTCATTTTCGGCCGAATGGGACAAGACTGCAGCCCCGGACCGCGCCGCGATGCTGGAAAATGCGGCACATCTGATCGAGGCAAATTTCGCTGAGTTGATGGCGCTCTGCATCAGGGAAGCAGGCAAAACCGCCTACGATTCGGTTTCGGAAATCCGGGAAGCGGTTGATTTTCTGCGCTACTACGCAGTGCAGGCGCGGGAGTATTTCTCGGAACCGGTCTTGTTGCCCGGGCCAACCGGGGAGCGCAATGAGTGGAGTCTTCACGGCAAAGGTGTTTTTGCCTGTATCAGCCCCTGGAATTTTCCACTGGCTATTTTTACCGGGCAGGTCAGCGCCGCCCTGGCAGCCGGCAACACAGTGTTGGCCAAACCAGCCGAACAAACGCCGGCGATTGCTGCTTATGCCGTCCGCTTGCTGCATCAAGCGGGCATTCCCAGGCAAGCCCTGCAGTTTTTGCCTGGCGACGGCGCCTCGGTGGGCGCCCGGCTTTCTGAAGACCCTCGAATCGATGGTGTGGCGTTTACCGGTTCAATGGAAACAGCCCGCCTGATTAATCGCAGCCTGGCCGCCCGGGATGCGCCTCTGGCCACACTGATTGCGGAAACCGGAGGGCAAAACGCCATGCTTGTGGACAGTTCGGCCCTGCCGGAGCAGGTGGTGGATGATGTGATCCGCAGTGCTTTTCACAGCGCCGGCCAGCGCTGTTCGGCGCTTCGGGTATTGTTTCTGCAGGATGATGTAGCGGACCGGATCATTGATTTACTGGCCGGAGCGATGCAGGAACTGGTGGTGGGTAACCCCTGCCTGTTGAGCACGGACGTCGGTCCGATCATTGATGCTGAAGCACTTGGCTTTCTTCAAGCACACGTCGCGGATATGGAAAAGGAACACCGCCTGATTGCCCGAGCTCCCCTGGATTCGAGTCTTCACGGGTACTTCTTCGCCCCCTGAGCGTTCGAAATAGGTTCTATCCGGCAACTTGAACGCGAGGTTTTTGGTCCGGTTCTGCACGTTGTCCGATACCGTTCAAGAGATCTCGACCGGGTGATCAGGGAAATCAACGGGACCGATTATGGGCTCACGTTGGGTGTGCACAGCAGAATTGAACGAACTCAACGCTATATTTCAGACCACGTCCGGGCCGGAAACCGTTACATTAACCGTACGATGATCGGCGCTGTCGTCGGCGTGCAACCGTTCGGAGGGGAGAAACTTTCCGGAACCGGACCCAAAGCCGGTGGTCCACATTACATGTTCAGGTTCGCAACGGAGAGGACATTGACGGTGAATACCGCGGCCGTGGGCGGCAACGCGAGCCTCCTGGAACTGGAAGACTAGAGAGAAAATACATTGTATCTGCAGTTTTTTGGATTGAATGAAACGCCGTTTTCGATAACGCCCGACCCGGCGTTCGTTTACCTGAGCGCAGCTCACCGGGATGCCCTGGCGCACCTGTTATATGGTGTCGGTCAAGGCGGTGCCAGCGGGTTCGTTCAGCTGACCGGCGAAGTCGGGACCGGAAAAACAACCCTGTGCCGCTGCTTGCTGGAACAGGTCCCCGAAAAATCCCATATTGCCCTTGTGCTGAACCCACTGATGACCCCGCGGGAACTGCTGGCTACCATTTGCGAAGAACTGGGAATCGACACAAAGGGTAAGACGGACAGCAATAAGGCTTTGGTGGATGCACTGAACGGCTACCTGCTGGAACAACACGCCAGGGGACACCGCGTGGTCGTCGTGATCGATGAGGCTCAGAACCTGAGTCCGGAAGCGCTGGAGCAGATCCGGTTACTGACCAACCTCGAAACAGCCAAGGACAAGTTGCTGCAAATGGTGCTGCTTGGGCAACCCGAATTGCGGCAGCTGTTGGAACGCTCGAATTTACGGCAGCTGTCCCAAAGGATTACGGCTCGGTATCACCTCGCCCCGTTGAACCAGGAGGAGACACATGCCTATGTCAGGCACCGGATGATGGTGGCCGGCGCCGAAAAGAGTCCGTTTCGCAGGTCTGCATTGCGGGCGCTTTACCACCGTTCCGGCGGCGTGCCCAGACTCATCAACATCATTGCGGACCGCGCGCTCACGAGTGCTTACGCCAGGGAATCGAGCTCGGTGACTGCAGCCATGGTGAACGCGGCGGCAAACGAAGTTCAACCGAGCGAAGCCCATGTGCGATCCAGTATGTGGCCGCCAGTCGTCGCTACCGCGTCGGCCGCCATGCTCGTGATCATGAGCCTGCTGATCTGGGGGCCGTCACTCATGGAGAGGCTCAAGTCCGAGCCGGGTGAGTACTCCGGAAATGTCAGCGCGGCGAAACTGGAAAACACGCATGGCGCGGACGATCGGCAAATCCCCGGCGCGGTGATTACTGAAGCTGAACCATTGGCCGGTCCTGCGTCCAGCGCGGATACGACGGCAAATGAGTCAGCCGCGGCAGTTGATCACCCCGTGGGAGGATATTCCGGGCAAGCTGCAGTACCCCGCGAGCCGCGCATGAGCCTGGATGTCGACTGGCTGAACGAACAGCATCGCGATGCCTGGCAGTCGATGGCAGACCTTTGGCGGGACGGGAATAAAGCCAGCGACATCCAATTGGCCTGCGATGGCATGCCGGGCACCGGCTATTCCTGTCTCGAACACCAGGGAAACTGGTCTCGAATCCGGCAATTGGGATTGCCGGTCATTCTCGTTTTGAGGGGCGAAGAGAGCCGTTTTCTGGTATTCAGGGGGTTCAGCAAGCAGGGTCTGCTTGTCGGCCAGGGTGAGGATCCGATTGATGTTTCACGCGATGCTCTGGAGAAGTTCTGGCTTGGAGAATACATTGTTGTCTGGCCGCAGGCGCCCGACTGGCCCGTCGAAATTCGGCGAGGTGAATCCGGATTGGCGGTCGATATCGTGATGGAACTGGCGTCGCTCGCAGAGCCCGCCTGGCGTGGTGGTGGCGTCTTCGATTCTGATTTCGAATCCTGGTTGATGGCTTTTCAACGTCAGAAAGGTCTGGAAGCTGACGGTATCGTGGGTCCGAATACATTGATTCACCTGATGGCGCCGACCATCGCGGAGCCCCGGCTTATCCTGGCTCTGGAGGAGAACTCGTAACCCATGTCAATCCTGCTCGATGCACTCAAGAAGTCGGAAGAGCAACGCCAGTTGGGCACAACGCCCAATATCCACAGCAACGTGGATAGCGCGTCTCACAGCGAAGCTACGGTGCACCAGTGGCTGCCGGTTACGATGATGACCCTGAGTGCCATTGCAATGGCCTGGATCGGCTGGCAACAGTTTCGTGAGCCGGATCAGATCATGCTAACCCCTGCGTCCGAGGCAACGGAGCAAGCTGCGAGTGCAATCGCCACGGAGGGGGCTGGTGAACCAGGAGAAGCTGTAGTCGAACGAGATAGTTCACAGATTGCCGGCACAGGGGAGGGTACATTCGAACGGGGGCAAAGGACAGCTGTGGAGATACTCCCGGCTGATGCTGCAACACCGGGGGCCGCATCCGCTTCGCCGCCAGAGGGACAGAAGAGTGCGGTGCGGAAATCCCGGCTGAACCAGGCTGTTGCGGCCTACGAACCTAAAGAGCAACCACAACCTGCCGCAAACGAGCCGGAGCCGGAGCCGGAGCAGGAGCAGGAGCAGGAGCGGGAGACATCCCGGCGATCGGGGATGGAACCTCACCTGGCTGAGCCGATCAACTATTGGGAAATGCCTCAAGGGGTCAGGGATGATCTGCCCGTAATCAAAATTACTGTCCTGGTCTTCGCGAAGAAACCGGGGGACCGGTTCCTTCTGGTAAACGGCCAGAGGCTGATGGAAAAAGACGAGCTGGAAGGTGGTGTCGTTCTGGAAGAAATTCGCAGAGACGGCGCTATTTTCCTGTACAGGAAGTATCGTTTTCTTGTAAAAGGCTGATCCTCTTGAACAACGGGATAGTCACGAACTGGTCGGAAAGTCCGCCGCACCCGCCTTTCGTGACCATCGCCATCAGCCTGGTCTGCCTGTTTGCACTCTTCATTTATTCGAGCCTCAGTCCGGTCATGCAGCAGGCGATGATTGATGTTGGCGGCATGCAGCCGTCTGCCATCGCCGGCTTGCTCGATGCTGAAATGTCCTCGTGGTGGGATATCTCGGCCGCCAGCGTCGTGACCGCGCTATTCGTTCATGCAAGCTGGCTTCATTTGCTTGGCAACCTTGCCTACCTCTGGGTATTCGGGATCAAAGTCGAGCAACGGCTGGGATCCACTGGATTGTCGGCGATTTTTTTGCTGGGTGGGGCGCTGGCAAATGTGATCGTGGCACTGCGGCTGCCGGAGTTGAAAACACCCATTATCGGCGCGAGCGGAGCGATTTCGGCAGTGGTTGGCGCCTATCTCGGCCTTTTTCCGCGGCGCCGTATCGGCCTGTTCCTGCCGTTGGGCCTTTACCTGCAGTTCGCGCGCGTGCCTGCCCTGTTGGTCATTGGCTCGTGGTTTACATTGCAGTTGCTTTACACGGCATTCGGCCCCATAAATGCCGCTGTGGCCTGGTGGACGCACCTGGCCGGTTTTGCGCTGGGACTCAGCTTTGCCCTGTTGGCGAAGGCGCTGGCGCAAATAAGGTTATAATTTCAATCGGGGGATCGCGTGAGCTACATGAAAGAAAATTGTCTTTATAAAATTGTCTTCCTCAACAACGGCAAGGTTTACGAGCTGTTCAGCGAGGGCGTGACAACCAGCGGTCTCTGGGGTTTCATCGAAGTTTCCGACCTGGTATTCGATACGGCAGACGGAATTGTCGTGGACCCGACCGAAGAGAAAATGCGGCAGGAGTTTGATAACGCCCGCGTACTTCATTTGCCGATCCAGAGCGTGCTGCGCGTGGAGGAAGTGGATAAACGCGGCCAGTGCCTGATCCGGGACCGGGAATCAGGCGAGAAAGTCACGCCGTTCCCCGTTTCGCCCCCTAATCGCTCTCAGTCCTGAGACCGGACCAGAGCCTTTTCAACGGCCAGACGGGCTTCTGCACCCGCCAGGGCATCAATCAGCTCCAGTGCAAAATCCATGGCTGTCCCGGCAGCCCGGGAAGTGATCACCCGGCCGTCGCGCGTGACCGCGTCCCCGGTAATGTCCGGGTGCGCTTCCTCTTGCAGGACGCCCGGGAAAGCGGTAGCTCTTTTACCGTCGAGAATGCCGTTGCGTGCAAGCACCTTGGGTGCGGCGCAGACGGCCGCTACCAGACGCCCCGATTCGTTCATGTCCCGCAACAGCCGGCTGAGTCGCTTGTCCGCGGCCAGGTTGTCGGCACCAGGCAGGCCACCCGGGAGCGCGATCATGTCATAGTCAAGATTCAGTGCCTCGTCGAGTGACAGGTCCGGAATGATTTTTACCCCGCGGCTTGCTGTCACGGGGCCGTCTTCCAGGCCGGCCACGATGACCTCGATATTCGCCCGGCGCAGCAAGTCGATGATCGTGACAGCCTCGAGTTCTTCGCAACCATGGGCCAATGGAACCAGGACCCGGCTCATCGGCCGCCATCCGCGTCGAGCTGTGACTCAGCCCCGTTACTGCCGTTCAATTTTCCAGCGTCGGTGAGCACGCCAAGCACTTCTTCCAATGGGAAATCCACCCGCGCATCAGCTGTCTCGAGGGGGCCGTCGGTGTCCAGTTGCGAATCCCTGTCAAGGTGCCTGGCGAGGTCGGCCTCACGGATTCGACGGTCGGGAGCATCCGCAGCGTCCGCTGCCCTGTAAACGACGTCCGGCTCAATGCCCTCGGCCTGGATCGAACGGCCGGAGGGCGTGTAGTACCGTGCGGTGGTCAGCTTGACCCCACCGCCGTTCCTGAGGGGCAGCACGGACTGCACCGATCCTTTACCGAACGTCCGTTCTCCGATAATCAGAGCGCGGCCCTGATCCTGTAATGCGCCGGCCAGCACCTCCGAGGCTGATGCGGTCCCGCGATCGACAAGGATGAAAAGCGGGATATCGGGCAGCCACTGCCCCGGGCGAGCATTGAATTCCATCTGCATGGCTGAGTTACGGCCGCGTATGGCGACGATCAGACCCTCGTCGAGGAAACCATCGGCCATGGTCACGGCCGGTTGTAATACGCCGCCAGGATTGTCTCTCAAATCCAGTACCAGTCCGTTCAGGATGATTTCGTCATCCTTGATTGATTCCAGTGCCTGCTCGAGGTGGATAGCGCTCTCACGGTGAAAGAAGCCAATTTTGAAGTAGCCGTAAGACTTGTCCAGCATTTCGAAATTGAGTGTTGGAATCTGAAGGTATTTGCGCTCAACCCTTACTTCACGTTCTTCACCGCCCGGCGGCATGACGGTCAGGGTCACTTCAGTTTTGGGTTTGCCCATCAGCTCGTCGATCGCGTCGGGCAAGTATCGGCCGCGGACGGGTTTGCCGTCAATGGCGGTAATGATATCGCCGGGATTGACACCCGAGCGGTCGGCCGGGCTGTCGTTGATGACCGCCTTGACCACGATTCTCTGGTCTTCTTCCTGCACGTTGATCCCGATGCCGCTGTAGCGCCCTCTGGAATTGTCTTCGAGATCTTTGTAGTCCTGCCTGGGCAGATACTCCGAATGCGGGTCCAGGTCCATGAGCATTCCCCGAATAGCTGCATCGAGCAATTCACGGTCATCTACTTCTTCGACATAGTTTCTCCGCAACTGGTTAAAGACGTCCGTGAAAGTCCGCAAGTCATCGAGCGTCAGCTGCGCGACCTCCCGCGGCGCTGTTTCAGCCTGCTTTGCCTGGGCCGAAACCTGGGCCAGCGCATGTGGAATAGCGGCTGAAAGACCCAAAAGCACCGCGAATGAAGCTTTAACTAAGATTTGCTTGTCCATCATGAGTATCAACGCATTTTTCCTGTTTGCAGTATCCGGCTGAGAAGTCATAAGGCTATCTTGTCAGCCAGGCTGCCGGGTCAAGGGCTTTGCCCATTCTCCTGATTTCAAAATACAATCCCTGGTCATTCCCCGGGTTGCTTCCAACGACGCTGATTGCATCGCCCGGTTCCACCCAGGTGCCCGCTTCACGTAGCAGGCTTTCGTTGTGGCCGTACAGGCTCATAAATCCTTCGCCATGATCGATGATTATCAACAATCCGTAACCACGTAGCCAATCGGCGAACGCTACCCTGCCGTATGCTATGGCGTCGACTTCGGTTCCTGCAATGGCTTCGATCAGCCAGCCTTGCCATTTCAATCCGCCTGCACGCTGTTGACCGAAAGCGTGCCTGACGGGCCCGCTGACCGGCATGGGCAGCTGGCCTTTTTGCTTTGCTACACCCACATGGCTTCCCAGGTCGGGTGGAATATCGGCCAGGACATTTGCCAGGCGCTCGATCAAAGCTTCAAGATCCTTGCGATTTCGTTGCAGTTCCTGCAGCCGTGACTCTTCGCTATCGATCTGCCTGGATAATTCGACGAGGAGGGCTTTTCGGTCTTCCCGCTGCCCGCCCAGTTGATCCAGGACGTCTTGTTGTTCCTTTTGAACCTCAGCGATCCGTGACAGTTCCGTGTTGATCGATTGTTGCATTCCCTCAAGTGTCGCCAATGCCTCTTTCAATCCGGATATCTTGTTCACCTGGGCTCGATTCAGGAAGTCATAGTATGCGAGCATTCTGCCAAGTTTAACCGGGTTGTCCTGGTTCAGGACCAGCTTCATTCTGGACTGTCTCCCGTTGCGGTAAGAAGATCTGAGCTGGTCGGCGAGGCGGTCCATGCGCTCGTCCAGGCTGCCGAGATAATCTTCGCGCTGCTTTTCCAGTGTTTTCAGTTCTTCGAGATGACCAAGGCGTTGTCGGTCCAGGGAGCGATATTCAAGATTGGCCTCCTGAATTTCGAGGTCCAGTTTTTTCAGCCGGCCCTGTTCTTTATGTTGTTCGGTTCGGGAAGCTTCCAGTCGCTCCCTGAGATTGTCGATTTCTTCGAGAACCTGGACAAGTTTCGACTCGGCTCGTTCCCGATCACTGTTCTGGCGTTCCTGGGCCAGGCAGGGTGAGGTAACTGCCAGGAGCCATATGGCTGCAAGAACTGGGAAACCCGGTCTGTCAGACATCACCACCTTCGAACTCCAGCAATGAACGGCCCGTCATTTCTTCAGGCTTCGGCAATCCGAGCAGAGCCAGCATGGTTGGTGCGATGTCCCTGAGCGACCCGCCCTCGGCCATTTTTGCCGCGCGGCCATGAAAGACCAAAGGCACCTTATTGGTTGTGTGGGCGGTATGACTTTGCCCGGTCTTGAAGTCTTTCATCTGTTCGATATTGCCATGGTCCGCGGTGATGAGTAATTCGCCCCCAACCTCGTCGATGGCGGCCTTGACTTCGGCGAGGCAGCGATCTACCGCGGCCACGGCTTTCAACGCGGCTTCAAGGCTTCCGGTGTGCCCGACCATGTCAGGATTGGCGACATTGCAAATGATGACATCGTAAGCACGCGACCGTATGGCCTCCACCAGTTTCTCCGTCAATTCGGGTGCGCTCATTTCGGGCTTCAGGTCATAGGTGGCAACATCAGGTGATGGGATCAGTATGCGCTCTTCGAGCGGGAACGGCGTTTCCTCACCGCCATTAAAGAAAAAGGTGACATGTGCGTATTTTTCCGTTTCGGCGATGCGCAATTGACGCAACCCCTTCATGGCCAGCTCCTGGCCAAAGAGACGCGGAAGCGTGTCCGGCGGAAATGCGACAGACACGGGCAAACCGGCCATGTATTCCGTCATGCAGACAAAATCGGCGAGTTCTATCTTTTCCCGGGCAAAGCCTTCGAAGGGATCGCTGACGAATGCCATGGTGAGTTCGCGCGCGCGATCCGCTCTGAAATTAATGAAAATGACGGTATCCCCTTTGCGGACGCCCGCTGCCTGCCCGATTACCGTGGGCAGGACAAATTCGTCGTTCTCGCCGCGGTCGTACGCTTCGTGCAGCGCCTGAATGGCAGACTCCGAATGGTGGCCGGAGTCTGCCCGCGATATGGCCCGGTAGGCTTTTTCAACGCGGTTCCATCGCTTGTCGCGATCCATGGCGTAATAGCGTCCGGAGACCGTATTGATGGATCCTCCCGGGATGCTGTCCACCAATGCCTGCATCCTTTTGATCGAGGACTCAGCACTTCGAGGCGGTGTATCCCGACCATCAAGAAAGGCGTGGACGGCAATCGACCTGGCTTCGCGCTCCGAGGCCAGCCTTACGGTTTCGATGAACTGATCATCATGGCTGTGAACGCCACCAGGGGACAACAGGCCCATGATGTGCACGGTTCCGCCGCTGTTGCTGGCGGCGTCAATGGCACGGCAGAGCTGTGGATTCTGATGAAAACTTCGATCGCAGATCGATTGTGCAATGCGGGTGAAGTCCTGGTAGACAATCCGCCCGGCTCCCATATTCATGTGTCCGACTTCGGAATTTCCCATCTGCCCGTCTGGAAGGCCGACCGCTTTACCTGAAGTTTCGATCAGCGTGTGCAGATCGTTTTCCCACATGCTGTCCCAGCAGGGTGTATCCCCAATTGCGATGGCGTTATTCTCAGTTTCCTCTCTATAACCCCAGCCATCGAGGATCATCAGAAGTAGGGTTTTACGTTCAGTGGTGGTACTCATTTCCTCTCCGCCGGGCGCTTAATTCGATCACGGTGATTACTTGCATTTTGCTTTCAGAGACTCCAGATGTGATTGGCCCACAGGCGGACGGGTCGCGCGCATTCATCTGCTGATCCAGCCGGCAACTGTGGGTTACCATTATTATCCCATAAATGAGATTACAAAATGGATCAGGTATTTGAGTTTGCACAGAATCATCTGCTGTTGGTGGGTGGTTTTGTCGTTGTGCTCGGTCTCTTGATCTGGACCGAGTTGATGCGCAAGGTTCAGGGCCTCAAGGAATTGTCTCCGGCGCAAGCTGTCCCGTGGATCAATGATGAGGACGCGGTCGTTATCGACATCTCATCAGCCGCTGATTTCAACAAGGGCCATATCGTGAATGCGCGTAACTTTCAGGCATCGCGACTGGCTGATCCCGATAAGGAAATCACTAAACTGAAGGATAAGAAACTGCTGGTAGTCTGCAAATCCGGCCAGTCTGCAACTGCGGCGGCCAATAGCCTGCGCAAACTGGGTGCGGCCGACGTGGCTGTGCTCAAGGGCGGTATGACTCAGTGGCGGAATGACCAGTTTCCGGTGACAACGAAATAGTGAGATAATTTTTCTTTGCCGTTCCCGGATACGGGCGGCTAAACCTAAAAGAGTGAACAAACCATGGCAGAAGAGCAGACCCAGGACGAGGTAATGTCGCAGGAAGGCATGGCCTCCGCCCAGTTTCAAATTCAGAAACTTTACACCAAGGACGTCTCGTTCGAATTACCGAATGCACCTCAGATTTTCCAGGACGCCGGACAGGCAGATGTCAAGATGAGCCTATCCCAACGCGTTGAAGACCTTGGGGAAAATCTCCAGGAAGTCGTGTTGACGGTGACGATTACAGCCACCGTGGGTGAGAAGACAGCCTACCTGGCTGAAGTGGCGCAGGCGGGTATTTTCCTGATCTCCGGATTCAATGAGCAGGCCGGCCATGCCGTCATGAACACCATGTGCCCCAGCACGCTGTTCCCATATGCGCGGACCCTGATTTCCGGACTCGTCGCAGACGGCGGATTCCCTCCTCTGACACTGCAGCCGGTAAATTTCGAACAGCTGTATGCACAACGGATGCAGCAAATGATCAATGAGCAAAACGAGGGCGGCGCTGCTGAAGAAGGCAGTGATGAGACCGTTGCTGCGGAGTTTTCCACCGACGACTGACTACCGTGATCGTGGGCGCCGAAACTGAACGAGAGACCCCCGCTTCGAGCAGCCCGTTGTTCGCTGTCCTGGGGGCCGGATCATGGGGTACGGCATTGTCCATGCAGCTATTGCGGTCTGGTTCCCGGGCGGTTCTTTGGGATTGGGATCGCGAGCACATCGAGGCCATTGCGAGAGCCCGTTGCAACGAACGCTTCCTGCCGGATTATCCGCTGCCCGACGAGCTGGAGATTCAACCGGATCTGGAAACGGCGGTTCGGGCCGCTGATGAAATATTGATCGTCGTCCCCTCGCATGCGTTTGTCGGCATCCTGGAACAGATCAGACCCTGGTTGAAACCTGGCCAGGGGATCGCCTGGGCCTGCAAAGGCCTGGAGCCGGGTACTGGGCAGTTTCTGCATGAGCCGGCGCAAAAGCTATTCGGGGACGAACGTCCCCTGGCGGTTGTCACCGGCCCCTCGTTTGCCAAAGAAGTCGCCGCGAATCTTCCCACAGCGGTGACCGTGGCAGGAACGGAGCCGGCCTATTGCGCACGGATCGCGAGGGCGCTTCATGGCGGTAATTTCCGGGCGTACACCAGCGATGACCTCATCGGCGCCGAATTAGGCGGCTCGGTAAAAAATGTCCTGGCGGTGGCTACCGGTATTTGTGACGGCATGGGATTGGGTGACAATGCCCGAGCAGCGCTGGTCACACGCGGCCTCGTCGAGATGATGCGTTTGGGCCGGGTCCTGGGTGCTCGCGAGCAGACTCTGACTGGATTGACCGGAATGGGTGATCTTGTTCTTACCTCAACCGGTGACCTTTCCCGAAATCGTCGACTCGGTCTCGCTTTGGGCGCAGGAAAAACGGTTGATGAAGCGGTGACAGAAATCGGCCAGGTCGTGGAGGGCGTGAAAACGGCTGAAGAGGTCTGGCGACTGGCTCAACGATACGATGTCGAGATGCCGATTGCCGAGCAGGTTTATGGGATTATTCACCTGGGATGGAATCCGCATCAGAGCGTCAGGGATCTGCTGTCTCGCGAGCAAAAGCACGAAACCAGTTAGTGCAGTCCGGCGTAATCGAGCTGCCGCAGTGCTTCGTAGAGGCCGACCGCGACCGCGTTGGCCAGGTTGATGCTCCGGCTTTTATCAAGCATCGGCATTCGCAGGACGCGATCCCGGCCTGCTTCCTCCAGGATTTCATCCGGAAGCCCCCGGGTTTCGGGGCCAAAGACCAGGGCATCTCCGGCACGAAAGACAGCCTGGCTATGTGCCATGTGGCCCCGGGTTGAGAATGCCCACAGCCGGGCGCCCGGATTTTGTTCTAAGAAGAACTGCCAATTTCTATAGCGGAAAACTTCGGCCAGGTCATGATAATCCAGGCCGGCGCGTTTGACCCTCGCGTCATCGAGCACAAATCCGAGCGGCTCAACGAGATGAAGGCGTGC